>JAPLKC010000104.1 GCA_026388255.1 Pseudomonadota bacterium
AATACAGGCTTTGGTTTGAACAATTAAGTAATATATTTATTCACTGTGAATACAATCTTGGAAACCTTTTGAATAATGTCTTTATTGGAGTACAGGAAAGCAAAATAAAAGAAGGTTCTTGAAAATGGTGGGTTCTCCTCTTATTGAAAGTTAAGATATGAATAAAGGCAAAAAATAGTTCCAACGAGTGCGTGCAGCGCATCCAAAACCTCTGGCTGATGCCCGTGTTCTGCATAAAGGAGAAAAATGAAGAAATGCCCATTCTGTGCTGAAGAGATTCAAGACGAAGCCAATAAATGTAAGCATTGTGGCGAGTTTCTGGATGAGGCCGACCGGTCATCCTTGTCGGGAAAGAAGATTCAATGGTATTTCCGCACATCCTTTATTGTTTTTGCAGTTTGTTGTGTCGGACCCCTCGCGTTGCCGTTGATTTGGTGGCGTCCGCAAACAACGAGGGCCTGGAAAATCGGACTTACAATAGTAATTCTTGTTCTTAGCTGGCTCTTATTCCAAGCAACCCTGAAATCCCTTGATACGCTCAAAGAGTATTACAGGTTAGTTCATTGAAAAATCATAGAATGATTTATAGCCATAACAAGTGAATCCAGGATATTTGTCGCTAACGCGCCAAAATCCTGATTCAGGACGTTACGCTTATTAACGACAGAGCAAAATAATTGCCCGCTCTGCTTAAGTATGATATAATGTAATACTACAGGAGGAAATGATGGGCAAAGGAAAGATAGCGATCACACTGGATGAGGAATTTGTTGGCGAACTGGACAGGCTTGTCAATGAACATGTTTTTCAAAACCGGAGTCAGGCGATTCAAGAAGCTGTGAGTGAAAAACTGCTGCGTATGAAACACAGCCGACTGACAATGGAGTGTGCCAAACTCGATCCTGCCTTTGAAAAGGCAATGGCTGAGGAAGGTCTGGCTGAGGATGTGAATCAATGGCCGCAATACTGAGGGGAGAGATTCGGTGGGCAGACCTTAACCCCACAAGAGGTCGTGAGCAGTCAGGATTGCGTCCTGTCCTGATCTTGAGTCATGACGTTTTTAACGACCGCTCAGGTACAGTCATAGCTGTGGCAATTACGAGCCAACCTCAAAAGGCCGGGTTTCCGTTAACGCTTGAACTTAAAACCATAGGCTTGCCGAAGCGGTCATGGGCTAAGATCAGTCAAATCCGGACACTCTCTGTTGAAAGGATTGGAAAACTGATCGGTAAAATATCCCGGGAGGAGTTGACCCAAATCATTGAGGGACTGAATGAAATCATTGCGTAACAAGGCATTTCAGCTAATCAGCCTGAATCAGGCCTCTCGCTGAATTTTGTGTTATGTGATCAGAGACGTAATAATATAAAAGGGGGGAAAGATGATGCAATTGAGGAACGTCATATTATGAACATTGCAAAACGGGATTTTGATAAAGAGGCTGCCTCCTGGGATGAGAATCCTGCAAGGGTCAAGTTGACGAAAGATATTGCCAATGCCATATCAAAGCAGATTGTATTGACGCCCGATATGGATGTTATGGACTTTGGTTGTGGCACAGGATTATTGACCATCCAACTACAGCCCCTTGTCCGTTCTATCACCGGTGTCGACAGTTCGCAGGGGATGCTCGATATATTGAATATGAAGATCGCTAAACTGAAGCTGAACAAGGTTGGCGCTGTACTTATCGATCTTGACAAGGGCGATGTTCTGACAGGGAATTATGACCTTGTTTTAAGCAATATGACCCTTCACCATATAAAGGAAATAGAACCTCTTTTCGCTCAATTTTATAAAGTCACGGCCCCTGGTGGTTATCTGTGTATTGCTGATTTGGACTTGGATGATGGTCAATTTCATGAAGACAAAACCGGCGTATTTCATTTCGGATTTGATCGGGCAACTCTGCATAAGGTTTTCACGAAAGCGGGGTTTGATGGTGTTCGGAATGTGAGTGCCGCAGAAGTGGTGAAACCGAATATCAATGGAGAAATGAGGCGGTTTTCAGTATTCATCATGATGGGTCGGAAGCGATCAGGGGAACCTTGGGGACACTCTTAAAATGTTAAAATGTGATTTTCAAAAAAATTACAAATGATTAATAAAGAACGACTTTACTATCTCGACAATCTCAAGGTTTTCCTGATAATTCTGGTTATCATGCATCACGTCGGACAGGCATATGGGTCGACGGGTGGAATCTGGTTTTATTCATACCCGGGTGAACGAGCAAAACCCTTGGGGCTTCTCTTTCTATTCAATGCGTCATTTTTCATGGGGCTTTTCTTCTTTATTTCAGGGTATTTCTACCCGGTATCATTCGACCGCCATGGAGCCCGTAAATTTATTATTGACAAACTTATGCGCTTCGGGATTCCGCTGATCTTTGCAGCTCTTTTCATGATCCCCGTTATGGAATTTGTGAAATATCTTAAATACACAAACTGCATCAGTTTCCAGGATTTCTACATCCAACACTGGTTAAACTTCGCCCCGACTACAGCAGTCATTCAAAGTACTCGCAACTTTGGGCATTTGTGGTTTGTAGAACATCTGCTTGTCTACTCAATCCTCTATGCCGCTATTAGAACAGTGTTGCAAAAACTTGCACCATCCCTATCGATTTCCGCTACCCGTCACGTGCGACTATACGCGATCATTCTCTATATTTTAGCCCTGGGGGTTGTCACGCATCTCATGCGGACAACGTGGGGTTTTCCCATAAATAGATGGATCGGATTTCTCGGATTCATACAGATGGAGCCGGCACACATTCCACAGTATCTGTCACTTTTCATTTTGGGTATTCTTGTCTACAGATGGTCTTTTTTAGATTCCATCACCACGCCACGCAATATGTTCTGGCTTTTGCCCGGCGTAGGTATCTACGTTATCACTATAGTACAACTATATACCACAGGTCGCCAAACTGCTTTCTTCCTGTGGGAATACAGGGAAGCACTTCTCTGCGTAGGGGTCTGCATCGGACTTCTTGCTCTTTTCAAGACTTTATTTAATCGGACAGGACGTTTTATGCAAATTCTCGCGGATAACGCATTCGGGGCGTACATCTTCCATGTACCGGTAGTGGTCGCGCTCCAGTTTGCATTTGATCCTGTAAAGGCAGGAGCTTTCACTCTTTTTATGATTGTATCGGTTCTGTCCATACCAGGATCTTTCCTTGTATCGCTCCTTGTACGGCTCATCCCTGGAATAAAAAAAATTTTATAATTGGTGATAGATTTATTTATTTTTAGGATCTGTCCATTTTCTCAATAACATCATCCAGTGAACCAATGAATGGACCGGCGGACTCCATCTTGATTGATGCGAGCGCTGCGGCGAACTGAAGCGAGTCTTCAACAGAATGGTCCAGCCGGCGCGCCAGGTACGATCCCATAACAGTGTCACCGCGACCCATCCTGCCCAGGGTACTCCTGTTGGTAAACTTAGCGAATGTGTTTTCCCCCTTGCTCCGAGCCAGCACCCCCTCTGAAGAAGTTATTATAGTCTCGGAACTTCCCCAGTCTTCCAGTATATCCGCCTGATCCTGCAGAACATCGGTACCCGTCAGAATTTGCGCCTCCACAGCATCAAGTTTTACGAAATGTGCCATACTCAGGATTTCTTTTTTCTCCGGCACATCTTTAAGGTAGACGGCTCCTGTCTTATTGTCAGCCTGGAGCACGAAGCCCTGCATATCCACTGACAAAAGGAATCCGTTTGCTTTCAGTAGCCGCATCAAGTCCATTTGAAACTCGTGGGGACCCATACAGCAAAGGTGCATCAGGCACGGTTCAAAAGGAGGTATGTCGTTAATAACAAAATTTCCTCCGCCCTTTATAATAAAGGCCTGCCTTTCATCGACATTTGCGGTCTGGAAAACGATACGGTATTTAGCAACCTCTCCGGGCTGTACGAACAGATCAATACCGGCAGTTTTCAGCGGTTCCAGGAGGTATTTTTCGCTCTCGGAGATTTGTGTCACGGCGGCAATCTTTTTTCCCAGACAGGAAGATGCTATTGCAGCAAAGAGTACCGGACTGCCCGGTACGACAAAAGGGGGCCCTTCGAAAGGAACAATTGTACCCGTAGCCATGTGACCAATAAATACAATATCGTAATGATTCATCTTTAACCTTTCAGATTGTAGTTGCCGGCGGACTGGCTGATACACTGACCAATGTATACCACTTTTTTCGTATACAGTAAAGAGAATAGACGGTGCTCTCGGCCATCAGTTATGCGGTAATGAGGGGGAAGAAGATAACGGAAGAAGATAGCGGAAGAAGATAGAGGAAAAAGATAGCGGAAGAAGATAGAGGAAAAAGATAGCGGAAAAAAAGGAGTTGCAGTTATAGGTAATGGAAGAGTTATTGAAATTTTTAGGAAGTCCCCCTTCTCTTCCAGATATATCTACCGTTCTCTACGTACTCTGCGAGAGATAATGCATTTGAATTTTCTTCCGGACATTGCCCGGGTGTCATTCTAATTGTTTATGAATTCCTCAATGTCAAGAATAAAGATTTGACCCCATTCGTTTTCTCTCAAGAAGCTGAATTGTGTAGAACAGCCTCCATATTGCCTTTACGTGAATATTAATGGTTGCAGCAACTGTTGCTGCAAATATTTGTTGGGAAGGCAGGATATCAGGCTGTGTGTTTGCGCAGACCTGAGTAGATTAGGGCTGTCACCTTCTGGGCATGCTCCATAATATTCTCACCCAGCCCTTTGCCTTCGATCTGCCCATTCATGTGTAAGGTTGCGAGACCGTGCACCGTGGACCAGGCAAAAAGACCCAACTCCCGAGCGTCTCCTGCAACGATCAGGTCCATATCCTGACATTCTCTCACAAGGTCAGTCAACAGGTCGAGCGCTTTAAGGCTCACCTGTTTGAGCCCGGGATAGGCGCTCTTCATAGCGAGCATAGGGTGGTACATGACCCTGAAAAATGCAGGGTGCCGAAGCGCAAACTCGACATAGGCCAGTCCGACAGCCTTCAGCCTCTCCAGGGGGTGATTGGACGAGCTTCCGATGGCTTCTTCCATCTGCACAACCATCAGCCGAAATCCCTCTTCTGCCACCGCTGCCAATAGTCCTCTCAGATCTCCGAAATGATGGGCAGGCGCCGTATGGCTTACGCCGGCACTACGAGCCGCCTTTCTTAGTGTCAATCCTTCGATTCCTTCTGCTTCCATGATTGAAAGCGTGTGTCTTATCAGGGCGTTTCTCAGGTCGCCGTGGTGATAGGGAGTGCTTTTCCTGATTTTTCCTTCCATAGGTATCTTTTCTCCATTTTTTTATATTATTATACAAAATGAACTTGACAATGGCAAGATAAGTATATATCTTTATATTTAATGTTGACAGTGTCAAGATTAAATAATAAAACAAAAAAAGGAGGCGCCATGAATAAGCCCGAATTAGGCATAGCAGATAGACAACGAGAGTTCTTTTACTCCCGATCCGTAAGGAACGTCGAATTCCGTCTTGAACAACTTCATGTTCTCAAGAGGATCATCATAGATCACGAAGCGAGGATTCTGGAGGCACTAAATAAGGACCTGCAGAAACCGGAGGCGGAGGCGTATACGAGCGAAATAGCCCCGGTACTTCATGAGATCGATCTTGCGTTAAAACATCTGAGGTCGTGGAGCAAGCCTGAGAGGGTCCGGACGCCCCGTATTCTGTACCCCGGCTCGAGCGCCATTTACCGCGAGCCCTACGGCAGCGTTCTTATCATAGCCCCCTGGAATTATCCTTTTCAGCTTGCAATGATCCCCCTGGTTGGCGCCATGGCGGCCGGCAATTGTGCGGTGCTCAAGCCGTCGGAGATATCGTCTTTTACTTCAAGAGCCATGGCAGAGATGATAGGCGCCTCTTTTGATCCATCTTACGTTACCGTTATCGAAGGAGGGGTTGACCTGACACATCAGCTTCTCTCTCAGCACTTCGATTGTATCTTCTTCACCGGCAGTTCTCGCATTGGAAAAATCGTCATGGAAGCTGCGGCTAAATATCTGACACCTGTTGTACTTGAGCTTGGCGGAAAAAATCCCTGCATCGTCGATAAAGATGTGGACGTGGAAAAGACGGCCCGCAGAATCGTATGGGGAAAGTACTTTAATGCCGGACAAACATGTCTGGCCCCTGACTATCTTCTGGTGCATAAGGCAGTCAAGGAAAAACTGATAGATGCCATAAGACTGACGATCGAGAGATTCTACGGCAACGAGCCTTTTCAAAGCCCCGATTATGCGCGGATTATCAACCAACAACATTTTGTACGCCTGTCGGCGCTATTGAAGGAAGGGGAGATTGTTGTAGGAGGTGCTACAGATTCGACAGCCCGCTATATCGCGCCAACGGTTATTGAGAAAGTTTCCTGGAACAACAACATCATGTCGGAGGAAATATTCGGTCCCCTCCTGCCGGTCCTCGATTACGAGGACATCACAGAGGTCATTGAATTGCTTCAAAGAAAATCCAAGCCATTAGCTTTGTATTTTTTCTCGCGGAACAAGCAATATCAAAAAAGAATTCTTAGCGAACTTTCAAGTGGAGGCGTGAGCATCAATGACACCATGGCTCATATTCAGAATGTATGTCTGCCCTTCGGCGGTGTAGGTGAAAGCGGCATGGGTGAGTACCACGGAAAAGCAAGTTTCGATGTCTTATCACACAAGAAGGCCGTGCTCAAGCGATCCTTCTTCGCTGATCCTCAAATGAAATACCCGCCCTACAGAACCCCGCTCAAGTATCTAAAGAAAGTGCTAAAATTCCTTTATTAAAAAATAGAAACCATTGCTAAAAATATACTGAAACCTCCCCAAAGCCTATATAGGCAGGGAAATGAAGGGGCCAGGATAGAAAGCTCTTCAACCCTTGTAAACCGAAGCCGGTCCTTGTTTTGCTGATTCTCCGCAACAGTTTCGGAGAATTTGGAAATGCCCGAAAAAGACTGCCTCTTAGATAGGACCAAGGGGATTTTTTTAAGAGAATAAATAGCTTTGAAAAATAGAGAGATCATAGACGCGGAACAAACAACAAAGAAGAAATTGCCCAACTCAAGCTGATGCAGCCAACCTGCGACGCAGGTGGTTGATGGCCATGTTACCTCAAAATATTATTGACAGGATGCATATGAAGGATGCATACTAATGCATATTACTTTTGAGGTGATCGTATATGAGAACAACATTAAATATCGAAGACGCATTGATAGACAGCGCATCAAGGCTGACCGGTATAAAGGAGAAAACCACCCTGGTGAAGCTTGGACTGGAGGCTTTGATTGCGAGGGAAAGCAGTAAGAGACTTGCAAAGCTTGGCGGCACAGAGAGACAGTTGAAAAACATACCGCGCAGAAGACCCGCAGAGGAATAATATGGTTCTCGTGGACACTTCAGTATGGGTCTCGCACCTACGGGCAGGGAATAAGGAGCTCATAGCATTGCTGAACAACGGAGACGTGATGTGTCATCCTTTTATTGTGGGCGAACTTGCCTGTGGAAATATCAAAAATAGAACATCAATACTCTCTCTTCTTCAGTTGCTCCCTATGGCAGTCCAAGTAGAGAACGAAGAAGCCTTGCATTTCATAGAGACCAATAGCCTTATGGGAAAGGGGTTAGGCTATGCGGATATACACTTGTCTGCCTCGGCAGTGTTGTCGGGGGTCCCAATATGGACTCTGGACAAGAGTCTTGCTAAGATCAGTGAAAAGCTGAATATAGGTTATTCGGCCGCTTGAAGAGATAACAAGGGAGACCAAGGGGACATCTCAAGATAAAGCGACCTCTCGCTGAGTTGTATGTTGGGCGACAAGAGCTCAATAGAATAAAGGTAGGACTTATAACCGGAAAAAGGAGGAAAAAAATGAAGAAGATGCAATACAGAATTGTTTTAGTAGCAATGTGGGCGTTGATACTGTTGAATGCTGCATGGGCGCAGAGTGCGGACAATTCCCTTCCAGTTGGACCCAAGAAGACTACAGAGAGCGGGCTTAAAATCTTCTTTAACGGAACCATTCTTACCGTCGATGAAAATATGTCCGAAGCACAGGCAATAGCGATAAAAGACGGAAAAATCATTGCCGTTGGAACAAATAAAGAAGTTTTGAAACATAGAACCCGGAACACAAAATTTATTAATCTGAAAAGTAAAACCCTGATGCCGGGGTTTGTGGAAACCCATTCACATCCAGTCCTTAAAATGATAGTTGAAAACTACACAGTTGATATCCGACCTGCGACTGGTCATACCGATGGCGTAGAGATCATGGATACGGTCAGAAAGACCATTGCCAAAGCCAAGCCTGATGAATATCTGGTCTTTTTTGGCTGGGATCCTCTTTTACAGAAGGGGCTGAAGAATCCAACCAGAAAGGAACTTGATGTGTTATCACCTAACAATCCTATTTTCATATGGGGCAATAGTGTTCATGTTGCTTTTGCCAATACCAGGGCACTTGAGCTGGCCGGAATCAACAAAAACACTCCTGACCCGGGCGGCTCGATGGGTGGATCTTTTGGACATGATAAGGATGGTGAATTAGACGGCAGAATTGATCAGGGTGGACCGGTTGGAATAGTGATTGCCCCCTTTTTAAAAAGTAAGATCGACAATCCGCAGAAAGCAGCAGAAGCTATATATAATGGTTGGCTGGTAAACGCCAGTGACGGAGTTACAACCATTAGCGACGATGTATTATTAGAAGAAGCGATGGCAATTTACCAGTTAACAGCCGAAAAATTTAAAACAATACGTGTCCGTGGATATGCCGTTGATTATCAAAAGTGGAAACCTTTTGAAGGTGACGCAATGATAAAGGTCAATGGTGGAAAATTGTTTGTTGACGGAAGCCCCTGGACCGGAACAATAACCATGACACAGCCGTATCTCGTCAACAATACAACCGTTAAGATTATGGATACCCCTGCCGGATATATGCAAAAACCATATGTAAGCCAGGAAGAACTGCAAACATTCATCGACGACATTCTCAAAAGCAAGCGCTCGGCCGAAATTCATGTTGAGGGCGATCAAGCTATCCAGATGGCGCTGGATGCAATTGAGAAAGGACTCATACAATATCCATGGGACAATCACCGAATCCGGTTGGCACATGTTCCGATGATCCGTGACGATCAAATCGAGCGGGCCAAAAAACTGGGTGCTCAACTGACATTCCTCATGGCTCATGTAAAATATTGGGGAGACGTCATTCCAACCCTTGTCGGCGACAAGAGGGGACAACGCTGGTGCCCCGTTGCTTCAGCAAAAAAATATGGGGCCAATTTTGCCTTTCATTTTGACGGTCCGACATCGCCCAACAAGCCATTGGAAACGCTACAGACAGTAACAACCCGAAAAACAGTCAGCGGAAAAGTTTTAGGGCCTGAAGAACGTATATCCATTGACGATGCAATCCGAGGTTATACTATTAACGCCGCTTATCAATTGTTCATGGAAAAAGAAGTTGGAAGCATTGAACCGGGTAAATATGCGGATATGATTATTTTGAGCGATAACCCGAGAAAAGTGGATCTTGAAAAATTGTCAAAGATCAAGGTTCTGGCAACATATGTAAACGGAGAAGAGATCTGGAGAGCTAAAAAATAAAGGACAGACCCTGAGGGAGGGGGGATCAAAGGGACATCTTAAGAAAATAAAAGTAGCAATAGAAGGGTCAGCCATGCGGCGTTGCTGATAGCCGGAGGTAGTGATGGCATCTTCCGGATATTTGCAAAATTGGGTATCCGTAATCCCGAAGAGGTAAAGAAAAAAGCAGATGATATAAGGCAAATAATGCAGAAACAGAAATATGAGAACCAGGCAAATGCTGCCGGTGGGTAAATAAGTCTTTTTATAGAGCTATAAAAGATTCATATTAATTCTGATTCATAGATAGCACCCAGAGGGTACCAGGGCAACGAGGAACTCCCGCGGGTACCCGCACTCCGGGGCAGGCTTAATACGGAATTTTTAGAGTTTCGCAAAGGTCTCGGAGTGTAAGGAGGAGTTAACAAAGATGTGCAAATTAGGTCAATATGGCATCAGATACAAAGTGTTATTTCCAGAATGCGGTCAATCCTGAAAGCGCGTTCTTTTTTGCGGAGATGGCAGTAAGCCCTGAGACCCTCAAAGTTCTTTCCTTTAAATTCCATATTATCAATCGATATGGGACGTATTGTACGGAGAGACTTTGTGTCATCGGGCTTCAAATAAAGGATCTCAAGGCCCATCCCCCGTTTTATGGCGTCATCTATTATCCTGCGCCTCTCGTTATAGCTCACTTTTTCGTCAGCCTTTCTGTACTGGAATCGTGTGAGAAACTGAACTATGCGCCAATCCATGCGGATATGAGCTTTTGTGATCTTTTTAGTGAGAACAATACCGGCAAAGCTTGTACATCGGCTTAATGCCACATAGACCTGGCCGTGTGCGAATGTGCCGCGGCCGATGTCTATGACGACTTTGTCAAAGGTTTTCCCCTGGCTTTTGTGGATGGTAACGGCCCAGGCAAGACGGATGGGATACTGGGTAAAGGCAGCCGTTTTTCTGGTTGAAATCCGTTTCGTTGCTCTATCGTACTGATATTCGAAGAGCTCCCATGTATGCGGGGAGACTTCAACAGTTCCGCCACTCTGGAGCTTTACAAGGACGCAGTTGCCTTCGCTGCCCTCTCTTTCTATGTCTGACACCCTGCCCAAAGTCCCGTTTACCCAACGTCCATATTTGTCATTGTTGACCAGCATAACTTGTGCCCCCGGCTTCAGTTTCAAGGTCTCTTCGGCAGGAAGCGAAGAGCGTTCGAAGGCCCCGTTGAGAAGACCATCATAGTGCACCGCAGACCCTGAGAGTGCTTCAAGTTTTTCCAGGTTTCGCACCGTTGCAAGTTCATTGGTGCTTGTCAGCGTGATGTAAAACCCGTCATCAGGCGGTACAAAATCAGGTCGATGATTCTGGTTCAACCTTTCCATGTCCTCATCGGTGCAGGATCTGTTGCGGATGGAATTAAGGAGCGCTATAAAATCAGCTTCAGTCTGACGGTAAACCTTCTCCAGTTCGATAAACTCCATGTCGAAGGTCTGTTCTTTAAATACCTGCGCCGAGAAGAAATACGGCGTCTCGTACCTATGGGTGAATATCTCTTTTTCGGCCGTGGTTACAACGGGTGGAAGCTGGTAAAGGTCGCCGATAAAGATCATCTGAATGCCGCCGAACCATTGCTTCCGGTACGGTCCGTTGAGGCGCAGAAATTTTTCGATACAATCGAGAATATCGGCCCGAACCATTGAGACCTCGTCAATGATGATCGTATCAAATGCTTTGTAAACACCTCCCTCCTGACCCCCGACCTTTTTTATCTTTTCAGGTGTTATGCCTGGCTTGAAACCGAAAAAGGAGTGGATAGTCTGCCCCTGTATGTTCAGTGCAGCAACACCGGTAGGTGCAAGTACAGCGACTTCTTTATCGGTGGTTTGCCGGAAATAGTCAAGAAGTGTTGATTTTCCTGTGCCAGCTTTTCCAGTGATGAACAAATGACGACTCGAATTCTCCATAATATCAAGGGCTTTACGGAACTCGGGATTGATGTCTATAGGCTGTTTTTTCATTTAATTGATTTATTACGCTAAAAAAGCATAGTACAACCTATGCCTGGCCGCAAGTCTTTTATTGATAGCATGTTGCATTCAAAAACAGCACCAGTAATGCGGGCACCCTGTGGCGATAATGCTGCGGGGTGCTATAACCCACCTTTTTTATAAGAGGGATTATATGTATAAAGAATGGTGTTTTTTCCACTGGTCTGGAGATACCCAGCAAATGGTTTTTGGAACATTTTATTTCTTTCGGGTAAAATCATCGGGAGATGAAGGCATCTTATTAATGACGAGCCCCTTTAACTTTTTGATGATCTCATGATCCTCGCCGAAATAAGGTAAAAGCGATTGTATCGCACGGCCAACCGTACCGTCGCATAGATCCTGAAATTCCTGTTTTACTTCAGGCGGCAGGGCATTATAATCTCTTACAGCATGATCCACCCAGGGAGTTAAAGGTCCGATGCCGTCCTTATCACTGGCATAAACATAACCTTCCAGCGACCCGACTTTTGCCGCAAAATCATACACCTTTCTATATAATCCCATAAAGCCTCCTTATAATGATAAATAAACCTTATTAGTATATTTGACAAATTAATGAAAAGTCAAATAACTATGCTATTACAAGCAACCTGCATTACTGATGATGATTTTTATTCATGCGATCTTTCAGATTAGGATTCAGTGTTTTTCGAGATCATCTATCGGATGCAATGAGTTGATAGTTTATAGATACTTTTTTGGCAGCAGATATGTAAATATTTTACGAATATTTTTTATTATTTTCATAATGCTTTAAGTTTCAGCAATATATTGACGATAATCACATTAATAAATACACAGGGGGCACCATGGGAACAAATATGTCCAACATACTGCTTGAATCAGGTACAAACGAAGTAGAAGTTCTGGAGTTGTATATTGATGAAGAGAGCGGTTACCGCGGTTTTTACGGAGTAAATGTAGCAAAAGTTCTTGAAATCATACCAATACCAAAAAATATCATAAAGCCGCCGAATATTGCAAATACATGTGCTGTTGGCATGTTTAATCACCGTGATAAAATTATTATTCTTGTTGATCTTGCAATATGGCTGGGAAGACAGAGAACAGAAAATAAACCGGCCAATATACTCATTACAGAATTTAATAATGTTGTTACGGCTTTTCTTGTCTCAGGAGTTACAAGAATTCATCGTTTAACCTGGGCTGATATAAAACCATTAGACTCATATCTTGAGGGATTGAGCGATTCCATTACCGGAGTGATCCATCTGGAAGACAGGATTGTCTTTCTTCTTGACCTTGAAAAAACTATTGCTGATTTAAACCCTGAACTGGCTATATCGGCTTCGTCACCGGAATCGCAGGAAGCGCTCCTTGATGTTCCGGATCAGCCGATAAAAATATTACATGCTGATGATTCCAGTGTTATTCGCAATACTGTTAAAAAGCGTCTGGAAGAGGTCGGACAGTTCACTGTTCAGTCTGCAATAAACGGTGATGAAGCATGGGCATACCTTGCAGATGCAAAAAAACTTTCTCATGAAAAGGGTTGCAGTCTCACTGATATTGTTGAAGCGGTGCTGTCGGATATTGAGATGCCCGGTATGGATGGATATCATCTTTGTAAGAAAATCAAGGAAGACCCTGAGCTGAAATCGCTGCCCGTTGTGCTTTTTTCTTCATTGATAACTGAAAAGCTTATACATAAAGGGGAGGCTGTAGGCGCGGATGGGCAATTTGCGAAGCCGGACCTTAAACTGATAGGGCACATAAAAAAACTTGTTGAGGAAAGAAAGAGGGCGATCTGAAGAGATTGCCCCGTCCTGCTTGAATTGTGTGCAAACCTGTGGCAATCCACTGTTTTTATGATAATACTAAATTAATTATACAACACTAAACCACATTGATTCGAAACATTTTTTACAAATTTAACTAAATGAAAAATGGGAGAGGTTTTATGTATATATAAACTGATGTCCCAAATAATTGATTATTGGAGAAGCCTTGTTCTTACAGCCCTTCTGCGCTCTTGTGGCAATATGATGCGAACTTCAGTTCCATTATCCGGCAAAATGTCAACCTCAAGACGGCCTTTATGCTCCTGAATGATTCTTTTGGCCAGGGTAAGTCCCAGACCCAGGCAGTTAAATTTTGTAGTAAAAAAAGGATCAAAGATGAAGGGAAGATTTTCAGGCAGGATTCCATCTCCGTTATCTTTAACTCTTATCAACGACTGATCCCCGGTAACACTACCGGTTATTGTCAGCCTGCCGTTGTTAGAGATGGTCTCCAGACCGTTCTGCACTATGCACTGAACAGCCCGGACTATAAGAAGGAGATCACCGAACAGAGGTTTTACAGATAAAGTATTCGGGTCAGGAAAACTGATTTTCAACGGATTTTCTTCAATTTCAAGTTTAAAAACATGTTTGATTCCATCAAAGATTTCGGAGAGTGTAATGGTAGAATAATGGATTTGATGTACCTGAGAAAATTCCACCAATCGGTCGATTATATATTCAAGGCGTTTTGCTTCATTGTGAATGATTTCAGTATAATGGGCAAATTCCTCATGAGATATCTGATCTTTGGCCAAACGTAAGGCAAACCCTCCAATAGAAACTATGGGGTTTCTAATCTGATGTGAAATTTGATCGGTCATCAATCCGAGTCCGGCAAATCTTTCAGAGCTGAGGGATTCTTTTTCCATACTTTTTAGATGGGTAATATCCTGAAAGGTAAAGACCATGAACTCATATCCCGGGGAATCTTCTCTATATAATGCTGTAGAAAGGTTAACAAAAAAGGTGCCATTGTCATTCCTGCGTAGAAGAGCCTCTCCTTCAAAGTTTTTGCCTTCCCGGATCAATTTTATAATATTCGGGAGGTAAAACTGGGTATCGTCAGGAAGAAATAATATATCTATCAACTGACCATTCAAAGAATCTTTCGGATAGCCGAGTAGTTCTACTGCCAAATTATTGGTAAAGCGAATACGTCCCTGATTGTCGGTCAGGATAATCCCCGTCTTGACAATCTCAAACAGTGTACTGCTCAGACTTTGTGACCACAACAAGGGGTCCATTTTTTTAATTCCTTCTTTTTTTAAGACCGGTACTATGATGACCCTGTTTTTTAACAGAAGTTTATCTTAAGGACCTTATATATATTTTAATACAAATTATTAATATGGCAACAATTGTTTTTTTGAGGGATGAAATTAGATTTCATATCTTGCTTGCAAAATCGGGAGGAATATGAAAGGATAGAAGCGGTGAAATATCGGATTTGCTGAATAAAAACAGGAAACTTGTGTCATCGTTTGTCTTCACAAGTCAGATAATGAAAGAAGGAGGAAAAGAATGTACAGCAGCTTATATAAGAAAAAGCTTACTACCCCTGAAAAAGCTGTAAGGCTAATAAAAGACGAGGATATGCTTGTTCACGGGCTTACTATGGCTGAACCGCCTGCCCTGCTTAGAGCAACGGCTTCCCGCATAAGGGCGGGAGACCTCAAGCGGATCAGGATATTTTCCGTACTGCCCTTAGCTCATGCCTGTACGACGCTTCTTGTGCCTGATCTTGTTGACTGTGTCGAGGCATACAGCGGTTTTGTGAGCGCAGGCGCAAGGGGAATGGTAAGGACCGGACTCAGCTATTATATACCGAATCATCTCCATCAGATTCCAAGGCTTTTAAAAGAGTTTATAGGGGTTGATGTATGTGTGACCATGGTGTCGCCCATGGATAAGGCAGGGTATTTTTCATTTGGAACAGCCAACGATTTTACGTCTACGGCTGCAAGGGCAGCAAGGGCATTGATTGTTGAGGTAAATCGCCATATGCCGAGAGTCTTTGGGGATTCCCTTCTGCACATTTCTGAAGTGGATGCAGTCATAGAAAACGACGAGCCCATCCCTGATTTTCCACGTGCTGAAGCAAGGCCTGAAGACGAGATCATTGGTCGGATGATAGCAGAAATAGTTCCTGAAGGTGCTGCCCTGCAGTTAGGCATAGGCAGCCTGCCAAACGCTGTGGCAAGGCACCTCGAACATCACAGTAAACTCGGTATCCATACCGAGGTCTTTGGCCCCGGCATGGTTTTTCTTATTAAGAAAGGAGTTATCACCGGTGAAAAGAAAACCTTACATCCCAGGAAGCATGTCTATACTGTGGCGCAGGGTGACCAGGGGATGCTCGAGTTTATGAACGATAATCCCGCAATGGTCAGCTATCCCTGTTCTTATACCAACCATCCCTCAGTGATAGCGCAAAATGACCGTATGATTTCAATTAACTCTGTTCTTCAGGTTGATCTTTTGGGACAGTGCAACGCAGAATTTTTATCCGGCTATCAATATAGTGGTACAGGCGGGCAACTGGATTTTGTAAGGGGCGCCTTTGATTCGAAGGAAGGAAAATCAATTCTTGCTTTTTACTCTACCGCAAGCAATGGTGAAATATCACGGGTTGTCGACCGTTTCGATTCAGGTGCTATGGTTACTACCCCTCGTATGGATACCCATTATCTGGTAACGGAATTCGGTGTTGCCAATCTAAAAGGTAAATCCACAAGGGATAGGGCACTGGCAATCATCGGTTTGGCGCATCCTAAATACCGTGAACAACTCCTGCGCCGTGCAGAGGATATGTATCTTTTGTGAGAATGAATTATCTTGCCATATTTATGTTATATGGCAAGACCTACAAGTCGGGGATATTTTATTATGCTTGCTGTCTATGTAAATGATAAATCAGCGCTTCACCTTGGGTATTGAATCGGACCGGAATACCTGAAGTTCCAACCCCGGCATGAGTTATACCCTGCATATCAAGGTATTTCCAATGTCCTCGGTAATACCTCCGACCTCGGTTCAGGTGGGTAATAAGCGGCTTCCCGCCAGGTAAACATACCTGACCGGCATGGGTATGACCGCACAGGTATAAACATACACCCATTTCAGCAGCAACATCATAGAGTTCAGGGGAATGGACCAGGGCGATGGAAAACTCGTTATCTGCGTGTTCCAGCGCATGTAATGCCTGATCAGTGTAATAATAGTGAACATCGTCGGTGCCGATTATTCTGATTTTATCATTACCCTGATGAATAAAACAGGCTGAATTGACCAGCATGGTAATGCCGATTTGTTCCATAGGATTGAGCATATGGCACCCGTCATGATTACCGAGAATCCCAATGAATCCATGTTTGCTATTGATGTGTCCGACCAGATATTCGAGGCTTTTGATAATATGTTTGTGGAGTCCATGTAATTTTGTTCGGTAATCTCCTGTCAATACGCATAAATCTACGGTTCTATTTTCCAGAACATTAATAATTCGATCTTCTATACCGTTTGTTCCATCCAAATGAAGGTCAGAGAGATGAAGAATCGTGAATCCTTCAAATGCTTGCGGTAAATTTGTGAAGTACAGGGGCATCTCCCTTAGTATAATATTTTCCGCATTACGTACCCCTTTTTGATACAGGTTTACAAGACGCAATACGAATCCGAGGGTTTTCATCATAATGAGTAACTGATACCAGTGATGGCGTCCCCTGTTTCCATACCGTCTGGTTTTCAAATTATCCATTTCCATTCGAAAACGATTGTTGGCCCATATTTGTCTCCGGTTAATAAACCTTTGTTCGGGAAATAGGGGTTCAGGTTTTGGAAAATCGTCCAAGACTATTGTAGGGGAAGGTGAATTTGATGATGGGGTATCCATTTCTATCCTCCTCAAATTTGTTACTCTATTAGAATTATAAAAGGCCGGGTAATTGTCAAGAATAAAACGTCCTGGAGTTTCCTGAGTGCTGTTTTCGAATATGCCCGAATTTTAATACAACATGTGTTATACTATATGTCGAAATATTATTCTGGAAGGGAGTGCAATGATGAGAAATAAGGGATACACAATCAGGAAAAAATCAGGGTTCAAAAAAGTAGAGAACAGCAAGACTGCTGACGAGATTCTGAATGAAATAAAACAAAGCATTACCCCGCGAAACGACTATAGAGAACAGTCACTGAGAATTCATGGTCTTATCTGCGCAAAGTGCGCAAGAGAGTTTGGCGATAAAGACAGACATCTCCTGACCGTACATCATAGGGATGGCAATTCCAGGAATAACCCTCCGGACGGCTCAAACTGGGAAAATCTCTGTGTTTATTGCCATGACGATGAACACAGCAGGGGTCTACTCGCTGATTATCTCAGTGAGAATAAATAGCAATAAATTTATCTTTTATGTTTTTGTGGGGTCTGCAAGGGATTATCTTTCATAGAGAGAGAAATACGTTTTCGTCCGATATCCACATCAAGAACTGTGACTATCACCTGCTGGTGGACCTTTACTGCCTCGTTAGGGTTTTTAACAAAGCGATTTGAAAGCTGGCTGATATGTACCAGACCTTCCTGATGCACGCCTATATCTACAAAGGCGCCGAAGGCAGTGATGTTGGTAACAATCCCGGGGAGCCTCATGCCCGGTTTAACATCTTCAATCTTTTCAATTCCCTCTGTAAAGGCAAATGCCTCAAACTGATCACGCGGGTCCCGTCCGGGTTTGGCAAGCTCATTCAGAATGTCGTTGAGTGTGGGGAGCCCCACTGTATCGGTAAGATATCGATTTACATCTATCTGTTTTCTCAGCGTTTCGTTCCGTATCAGGTCCTTGACAGAACTTTTTATGTCCTGTGCCATTGCTTCGACAATCGGGTAGCTTTCCGGATGGACAGCACTTTCGTCCAAGGGGTTTTTTGCCCCGTTTATTCTTAAGAATCCTGCGGCCTGCTCAAATGCTTTTGGGCCCAGGCGCGGCACCTTTTTCAACTCTTTTCTTGATCCAAAGGGTCCATGTTCATCCCGGTATCCCACAATGGCCTTTGCAAGTCCCGGCCCCAAGCCGGAGACGTACGTAAGAAGCTGTTTGCTTGATGTGTTAACCTCAACCCCCACAGCATTCACGCAACTTGTGACCACGTCATCGAGACCTCTTTTCAGGGCGCGCTGATCTACGTCATGCTGATATTGTCCGACCCCGATTGACTTGGGATCGATCTTCACCAGTTCCGCAAGTGGGTCCATGAGTCGTCTGCCGATTGAAGCAGCGCCTCTCACCGTGATATCATAATCGGGAAATTCCTCCCGTGCTGTTTCAGATGCAGAATAGACGGAGGCGCCGCTCTCGTTTACTATTATCACAGGAATTTCCCCTGGCAGTTTGAGCCTTTTCAAGAAGGTCTCTGTTTCTCTTCCTGCTGTTCCATTTCCTATGGCAATTGCTTCTACACTAAAATTTCTGCAGAGTTCAATCACCGTCTCACCTGCCCTGGTAGCCTCTTTCTCTGATTGATGAGGGAAGATCGTATTGGTTTGAAGCAGCTTTCCCTGGCTATCGAGGCATACCACTTTGCAGCCTGTTCGGAAGCCTGGGTCTATAGCAAGGACATTCTTCCTTCCCAGCGGTGGAGCAAGAAGAAGCTGTCGAAGGTTTTCCGCAAAGACCCGGATTGCATCTTCATCTGCCCGGTCTTTTGTGATAACACGGACCTCCGTCTCTATAGAGGGAAAGAGGAGCCGCCTGCAACTGTCTTCAAGAGACTGTTTTACCTGGTTTGATCCCGGGTCGTTTCTTTTGATGAATAAGGTTTCAATAATGGCAATAGCCTCTTGCTCGGGTGGAACAACGCGGAGCGTCAGAGCACCTTCCTTTTCTCCCCGTCTCATTGCGAGGATCCGATGAGAAGGGGCGGTATTGACAGGTTCTTCCCAGTCGTAATAATCCCTGTACTTGGCTCCTTCCTCCTCTTTATCAGGTAAGACTTTTGATTTGAATACAGACTTCTGAAGGAAAAACCCTCTTATTCCGGCGCGTGCCTCAGCGTCTTCGCTGATCCACTCCGCCATGATATCCCGCGCCCCCGAAAGGGCATCGTCTGATGAATGTACTTCTTTTTCAGGATTTATAAATGCTTTTGCCTCTTCGAATGGGTCTGAGTTTACCGGGTCGATACCATCCTGTGCAAAAAGACGCTGTGCTAATGGTTCAAGCCCCTTTTCCCTTGCAATGGCAGCACGTGTTCTACGTTTTGGACGGAAGGGGAGATAGATATCCTCCAGAATGGTCATAGTTTCGGCTTTATTGAGCTTTTCTTTCAATTCATCATTTAAAAGCCCTCTCTCTTCGAGAGAACGAAAAATGGCGTCTCTTCGGTTGTCCAGTTCAGCCAGTTGTTCAAGACGATCCCGGATTGCTGTAATCGCCACTTCATCAAGTGAATTTGTAGCTTCTTTTCGATAACGGGCAATAAAGGGAATTGTTGCTCCCTCTTTAAGAAGCAGGGATACCGACTTTACTTGCCCTGGTATCAGATGGAGTTCAAGGGCAATTCGCTCAATATGGGTTTCATTCATTATTTCCTCGTCCGACAAAAAAAGAGCCGGCACATGTGCCGGCTCTTTTGGTTTCAGGAATTATTTTCTATACTTTTTCAGATGCCAGTATGGCAGCACCAAGAGCGCCGACTATTTGAGGCTCTGAATGAATTCTCAAACTTGTGCCTAAAGCATTTTCAAGAGCCTTAACAACGCCGATGTTTTTTGCAACACCTCCTGTCATTATTACCTCTTCTTTAGCACCGCCCAATCTGTTGATCAAGCCTATTGTCCTGTCGGCTATTGCCCTGTGAATCCCGTACAATATGTCTTCTATTTCTTCCCCTTCACTTACAAGAGAAATAACCTCTGATTCTGCGAAAACAGTGCATATACTGCTGATTGCCAATTCCTTTTTGTGTTGCAGTGATATATCACCTATTTTATTAAGATCAACATCTAATGCCTTTGCCATTACCTCGACGAACCTGCCTGTACCTGCCGCACATTTATCATTCATCTCGAATTCTACAACACGTCCCTTTTGGTCAATCCTTATCACCTTTGTATCCTGCCCGCCAATGTCTATGATTGTCCTTGCGTCCGGGAAAAGGTAATTTACGCCTTTTGCAATACAAGTTATCTCTGTGATAGACTGTTGTGCAAACATGGCCCTTTTTCTACCGCAGCCCGTAGCAACAACATATGATATGTCAGAAGACTGTTTCGACTGATAGGCAAGCACTTTCTCAAGGGCATTTTCTGCAGACTTTTTAGAATCAGCACCAGTCTGTGCTATCTCATAGTAAAGAATACCTTTGTCCTTATCAAAAAGGAGTGCTTCTGTTGTGATAGAGCCTATATCAATTCCAGCAACTAACATGTATTATTACCTTTCCTTACTCAATAATGGCAAGAATGGCGTCTGCTTCTACGTCTTGGCCTGCGGATACCATTATTTCTTTTATAACGCCTCCTACCGGCGCTACGATAGGCATTTCCATCTTCATTGCTTCAAGAGTTGCAATCTGGTCATCTTCGGCAACCTTATCTCCAACATTTACAATAACATTTACGATTTTTCCAACCATTGGAACAGTTACTTCTGTAGCCATTTTAGCCTCCTTAAATTTTGTTGTTAACTCTTTCTGTAACCCAAAGCAAACTGAGCGATTATCATTTTCTGAACATTTGATGTGCCTTCAACTATCTGATAAGACTTTGCATCTCTTAAGTATCTCTCGACAGGATATTCTGAAGAGAAACCGTAGGAACCGAATATTTTTACTGCTTCTGAGGCGCAGAAATTTGCAGACTCAGCAGCATAATATTTTGCCATGGAGGTTTCAAGGGTGTTGTTCATTCCCTGGTCCTTCTGCCATGCTGCTCTGTAGACAAGCAATTTTGCAGCGTCGTGTTCGACAGACATCCTGCCAATCTGCTCCTGAATCATCTGGAACTGGCCTATCGCCTGACCAAACTGCTCTCTCTCATTGGAGTATTTGCAGGCTTCATCGATACATGCCTGTGATACGCCGACTGCCCTGGCTGCTGAACTTAAACGTGTGAAGTTAAGCATGGTCATACAAATATTAAATCCCTGACCAAGTTTTCCTACAAGGGCGCTTTTCGGTATCTTTGCTTCTTCAAAGAAAATCTCACCGGTAGGTGCACAGTGAAGGCCGAGTTTTGTTGTAATAGCCCTCTGGGTGACGCCGGGGGTATTGAAATCAACAAAGAATGCGGACATACCTTTGTGTTTTGCTGCTGTGTCGGTCATAGCATAGACAATACCGGAACCACAATAGGGTACTCCGGATATCCATGTTTTTGTACCATTGAGAATAAAACCATCATCAACTTCTTTTGCAGTTGTTTTCATGCTGGCCACGTCAGATCCGGAGTTCGGCTCTGTAATAGCAAAGCAGCTACCGTTTGTCCCTGCAATCAGTCCCGGCAAGTACTGCTCTTTTAATTCATCGCTTGCAAATTTTATTAGTGCATTCTGAGGACCATTCATCTGAAGGTTGAAGGGAAGTCCCCAAGAAGGACTTACTCTTGCAAATTCCATTGCCATGAGGGTTGCTGCCATATGGCCTTCCTCAAGTCCGAGTCCGCCGTACTGTTCAGGGGCAATACAGGCAAACATGCCCTGGTCGCCCATTTTTTTCAGCATTTCAGGACGATATTTATGCTCCTTTTCATCTTCTTCCATAGTAGGTTTAATATTTTTTACAGCGAAATCATAAGCCATTTTACGCATTGATTCGAGCTCATCAGAAAACTTAAATTCCATATTTTTCTCTCCTTTCGATAAGAATGTGAAACAATTAACAAACTATATTAGCAAAGCGCATTTTTCATGTCAAGCTTATTTTTTCAAAATAGGTGGGTGTTTACGGTTAATTATAAAAGGTTAACTGTTCAGTGCCTGTTGCCTGACTCCTCTGGCTGAGCAAGAGCAACAAACGGAATGTTTCAATCAATAGATTCCTCGAAGCTCTGCTACGGGGTAGTTCATTAAAGTATTTTTCCTTGTCGACATTCAGATTATTTGAAAAATATTGCAGAGGCCGGCAGGCTTATATATAATTAACGATTAAACAATTCAGAGGGAAGCTTTGATTTTTAATAAAACGGGTTTGGTTAAGGATAATTTATATGTTACAGGTTTTCCCTGGTCACCGGTTTACCTCTTAGTTTCTGAACACCCGGTTATTTTTGAAGCCGGTTTTTGCTGTATGGGTAGGCACTATGAAAAAGATATAATAGAAATATTGCACGAAAGAAAACCAGAAATGCTTTTTATAACACATGTTCATTATGATCATTGCGGAGCAGCATCGTATCTGAAAAAGGTATTTGAGGGCTTGAAAATAGGTGCTTCCGGAAGAGCCTCAGAGATAATTCAAAGACCTAATGCACAGGCATTAATGGTTAACTTAAGCGAAAATGTAATTAAATTAATTGAAAATATGGATGATGTAAATAATGATATACTTGTTAGAGATCAATTTGAGCCTTTTCATGTGGATACGTTGCTTGAAGACGGACAGATCATTGATTTTAAAAACGGTTTATCTGTCCATGTTTTTGCAAGTCCCGGGCATACAAGAGATATGTTAAGCTATTATATACCTGAGAAAAAATTTCTTATAGCAACAGAAACTGCCGGCTGTATGAGCCATACCGGCGCTATAGTTACCGAATTTCTGGTTGATTACGATGCTTACATCACATCTCTAAGGCGGCTTGCCGAGTTGGAAGTAGATGTATTATGTCAGGGACACCATTTTGTTTTTACCGGCAGCGATGTAAAGAAACATTTTGAAAAGTCTATTATTTCAGCAGAAAAATTCAGAGAGACTGTGGAAGATTTTCTACGATTGGAAGATGGTTCAGTTGAACGGGTAGTCTCCTTGATTAAAGCTCAGGAGTATGACCTGAATCCCGGACCCAAGCAACCGGAGGGGGCATATATGCTTAATCTCAGGAAAAGGGTGGCCCATTTGGCTGAACGGCTTGAGGCAAAAAGACACGGCGACAATTTATCGTGAACGGGTATCTTTATATTGTAAAGCTGAGCTATCTATAATTACAAATAGAATTGTCGAAATCCATCTTCTTGTACATGATCATAAATCAATTGAATATAAATTATTTGATTATTAATCAATTGAATTTATTTGCAAAAACTACAAAACAGTTGACTATTCCCTGTAATAACAGTTAATATTCAAAATGTGAATTTTTTAATTTATTAACAAATCGGAGGAATCTATGGAAATCAAAACTATTGGAGTATTGGGCGCAGGCGTTATGGGAAACGGCATTGCCCAGGTAGCCGCTCAGGCAGGCTATAATGTTATTTTGAGAGATATTGAAGACAGGTTTGTCGAAGGTGGCATCAAGAATATTGATAAGTTTCTCTCAAAGAGCGTTGAAAAAGGTAAAATGACTGCAGACGCTAAGAATGAGCTCATGGGAAGAATCAAAGGTACAACCAAGATGGAAGACCTCAAAGACGTGGACTTTGTTGTTGAGGTTATTATCGAAGTAATGGATGTAAAGAAAAAGGTATTTGCAGAGCTGGATGAACTTACCAGAAAGGATGTAATACTTTCCACAAACACATCATCAATGTCAATTACCGAGATTGCAACGGCAACGAAGAGACAGGATAAGATTGTGGGTATGCACTTTTTTAACCCGGTGCCACTTATGAAGCTGGTAGAAATCGTAAGAGGACATAGGACCAGCGATGAAACATATGCAATAACTGCTGATTTGACAAAGAAGCTTGGCAAAGAGGGTGTTGAGGTAAAAGTTGATGTGCCGGCTTTTCTTGTTAACAGACTTATGATACCGCACTTTATTGAGGCAATGAAGCTTTACGAACAGGGTGTAGCATCGAAGGAAGATATAGATAAAGCAGCAAAGCTTGGTCTTAATTACCCTATGGGGCCCTTTGAACTGATGGATCTTACAGGTCTTGATATCAACCTGAATGTGAATGAGTATCTGAGAAAAGAGTTGCCTGCTGAGTTGAAATGGCAGTCTTCTCTGGAGTTGAAGAACTTAGTAAAGGTCGGCAGACTGGGAAGGAAGACCGGCGCAGGATGGTACGATTACAACAAGTAGAAATATAGACTAACAATAAAAAAAAGGGGCGGACAAAATCCGCTCCTTTTTTTGTTCCTTTCAAGTTAACACCCTGCTCCAAGCAGCAGGGTGATTTATTAATTAATAATCTCTTTCCTGAGTAATACCGGCAAGAACCCAATTTCTATTGCCGATCTTTCTGGTAAAGGTCCAGTACTCGAGGAATTTTACAGGGTCAGTAGAATTGCCCGATATCACCTGGTTGTTTGTTTCATCTGTTGTATAATCAAGCAGGCTGGCAAGGAATTTTACCGTAATATATTCTTCACCCTGATCCTGTGCGGCGTCAACAATTTCTACCTGACGGACTGCGATATTTTCAAGACGGTTAAACTGCTTGTTTGCAATATAGGCGTTTACATCGTTTTGGAATGTATTGAGCATTTGTGGGGCAAGGAGATCACGAACCACGCTCATATCGCGTTTAGTCCATGCACCTTGAATTTTAAAAAATATGTCTTCCACAAGCTCTTTGAACATGTTTTCATCAAATGACGGGTCCATATCTTTTATATAACGAAGACCCTGTGATATAAGATCTCCCTGCATTGCCGGTTCATATGTTTGTTCAGGTGCAGGTTCGTTGTAGCTATATGACGGCGAAGAGGCATATCCGGCGCCTGCCGTACTCATCAGCATTTCTTGCTTCCGTGCCCGGTAGCGTTTAACTACAAAATAGATTATGCCAACGATAATCAAAAGAATAATAATATCGCCGAAGCCGAATCCGCCACCACCTCCGCCACCCCATCCGCCTGCTCCACCGGCAGAGGCGCGGCCGCCGAATAACATACTCCCTACCATACCTCCAAGAAGACCGCCGCCGATACCATAGAGCAGGCTTCTTCCAAAAGAAGGAGCGGGTTGCTGCACCGGCGGTCTTTGAGGCATAGCTTGCTGCTGGCGCTGCTGATATGTCCCGCCCGACTGGGAAGGTGTACTTCTTTGATAAGATCCGCCTGAGCTGAATCCCCTGCTGCCCGATGATCTTCCTCCGCCTGCCCTGGCAAAGGCAAATGATTCCATGCCTATAAAAAACAGAAAGCATAGCGTTGTACATATTACGAGAAGCTTAAATCTGTTCTTTCCTGTTTTTTTCATAATCAGTCCTCCTGATGAATAGTGTAAACACCTATAGCATTAAGCAGCTACAAGGAGTTTATAATATCATATCATGTTAAGGGATGTCAAAGACAGCATCAGGACAAGAGAATATTGTGCTTGATTTTAATACATAAGGTATATTAGAAGAATACTGAACAATAAAATTCGTAATAAGAGGAGAATAATAGTTATGCCAAGCGTCGGAGTAGTAGGAGTTCAATGGGGCGATGAAGGTAAGGGCAAAATTATAGATATGCTCAGTAGCTTTGCCGACGTTATAGTAAGGTTCCAGGGTGGAGCAAACGCCGGACATACCATAGTAGCAGGAGGCAAGAAAGTAATACTCCATCTTGTTCCTTCCGGAATATTGCATGAGGGAAAGTACTGTATAATCGGTAATGGTGTTGTTCTGGATCCTGAAGTTCTGGAAAAAGAGATAAGCGAACTTAAATCTATCGGTTTTATAAAAGATGATAAGAAACTTATGGTGAGTGGCCTGGCGCATCTTATAATGCCGTACCATAAGAAACTGGATATACTTAAAGAATCTAAAATTAAAAACAAGATTGGAACAACAGGCAGGGGCATTGGCCCTGCCTATGAGGATAAAGTCAGCAGGATTGGCATCAGGGTGATTGACCTGCTCGATAAAAAAGTTTTTTCGGAAAAAGTAAAACAAAATCTCGAAATTAAAAATTTTTTAATAAAAAGGTATTATAAGGATGAAGTTTTTAAGACAAGAGAGATTGTAAAGAATTATGATCGATATCGCAAAATGCTTAAAAAATACTCCACTGATACGGTAAGTTTTCTTCACAAGTGCATAGAAAAAGACAAAAAAATACTGTTTGAAGGTGCTCAAGGAACATATCTTGATATAGATCATGGTACATATCCTTATGTCACATCATCAAATACCATTTCAGGAAACATTGCTCCAGGAACAGGAGTGCCGCCTACATGCATCAGTTCTATAATCGGTATATGCAAGGCATATACGACGAGGGTAGGCGAAGGCCCCTTTCCGACTGAATTGTCGGATGAAACAGGAGACAGACTAAGGGAAGTTGGTGGTGAATATGGGGCAACAACAGGAAGACCGAGAAGGTGCGGATGGTTCGATGCTGTGATTGCCAGGAGAGCGATTAAACTTAATGGGATTAGCGGTCTCAGCATAACCAAGCTTGATGTCCTTGATGGATTTGAAAAGATAAAGATATGTACGAGATACAAGATTGGGGAAATATTTTACGATGAACCCCCAATGGGCGTTAATGCTTATTATGAATGTAAACCTGTTTACGAAGAGATGGATGGGTGGGAAACCCCGTTAAAAGGGATTAAAAAGTATGGAGATTTACCGTCAAATGCAAAAAGCTATTTAAAGAGATTGGAAGAGCTTGTTCATTCTAAGATCGATATTATTTCAACCGGTCCGGAAAGGGAAAATACAATAGTGCTTAAAAATCCTTTTATACAAAACCTGTAATATGCATATCTTTCTGGGTATATGTACCTCGTTTTGAATAGTCCTTGCGTGGTTTCTGAAAGTCCTTGTGTAGTTTTTAATAAGTATGGTATAAAAATTTACCCGGAGAGATGTCCGAGAGGCTGAAGGAGCACGACTGGAAATCGTGTGTACGTGCTAAAACGCGTGCCCAGGGTTCAAATCCCTGTCTCTCCGCCATTAAATAAGCATAGTGACAGTTTTCGATGTAGAAAGAGCAGTAGAAAAATTCGCCAGGCCCTGCGCAACGTGGAGGTTATTAACCCCGTCAGATTCGGAAGAAAGCAGCGGCAGTAACTAATCCGTGTGCCGCAGGTAGCCTGGTTTTTTAAATGCAGAATTAAGAATGAAATACCTGAAATTCAAAATGGAAATCATAATGCTCTTATTGAATACGTATCTTAAGCCTTTATCTCAAGTTCCCCATTCCACTTTCTACATTCTACATTCTACATTCTACATTCTACATTCTAAATTCTCCTTTCTCCTTTCCCTATTCTCTATTCTAAATTCTACATTCTACGTTCTAAATTCTAAATTCCCCTTTCTCCTTTTTCCTTATTCCTACCGGGGTGCATTCTGATGGACTACACTGTTATTGCGCGAAGGTGGAGACCCAAGAGACTTGAAGATGTAATAGGTCAGCCCCACATTGTTACAACCATAAAGAATTCGATAAAGTTCAACAGGATTGCTCATGCTTATCTTTTTACCGGACCGAGAGGTGTAGGCAAGACTTCGATGGCCAGAATTATCGCAAAAGCTGTTAATTGTATTGATGGGCCCAAAGAAGAGCCGTGCGGTGTTTGCGAGAACTGCCTCTCGATTGATAATGGAAGTTTTGTAGATGTAATAGAGATAGATGCCGCATCAACAAGGGGCATAGACGATATAAGGGAATTGACTGAGACTGTCAGATATATGCCTATGAAGGGTAAGTACAAACTGTATATCCTTGATGAAGCTCATATGTTGACGCCGCAAGCAAGAGATGCCTTTTTAAAGACCCTTGAAGAGCCTCCTGGCAACAATATTTTTATCCTTGCTACGACAGAACCCCAGAAGATCCCTTATACCATCATGTCGAGATGCCAGAGGTTTGACTTTAGAAGGATTTCCGAGAAGGATATCATAGAACAGATGAAGAAGGTATGCCAGGCAGAAGGTGTAGAATATGATGAAGGCGCATTCCGGTACATAGCGACAGAGGCTGATGGAAGCATGAGGGATGCCGAATCTATTCTGGACCAGATTATTGCATACAGCGGAAAGCGTATAACCGAAAGGGATGTGATAAATATTATCGGTGTAATAGAAAAGGATACGCTGTACGATATTGTAAAATCTATTATAGACCAGGATATGAAGCTCGGACTGGAAACAATTGAGAGGGTTCTGGATGAAGGCTATGATGTCTATCATCTGTACGGAGGGCTTATTTCATTTTTCAGAAACATTATGATAATGAAAGTATATGATGCTATGCCGCCCTTTATTCATATGGGCGAGGATGAATATGATAAAATCACCCTTATGCTCAAAGATATTGAATACTATGAGATACAGAATATGCTGAGTTACCTGCTAAAGTCAGAAGATTTAATAAAGGGCTTTTTCCCCAGGATTTCGCTCGAAGTGCTTTATATCAATCTTTATAATCTTTCAAAACTGAGAGACGTTGAGAAGATTCTGGACAATCTGGGCAGCTACGAACAACACGAACATACAGAACAGACAAAAGAGCATAAAACAGAACATAAAATAGAGCATAAGAAAGAGCATAAAACAGACCAAACAGGCCATACAGAACAACTAACAGATTATAAAACAGAGCATGAATTTGAAGAACACGGGTATAAAGAAGAACCTGCCTATGAAACTCAACCACAGGGAGATATGCAGAGTTTTGTTGAATACCTGAGGAAGAAAAAACCCTTTATCGGCAGTATCCTTGAAAATCTTGACCTCAAAATAGAAGATGGAAGCATTATAATATCACTTGATAAAAAATATGCTTTTGTAAAAAATGACATGAATTTGAAAGAAGAAATAAAACAACACTTAAAGATATTTTTCGGCAAAGATATGGGTCTTGTTTTCAGAGTTTCAGGAGAGAAAAAGCATTCGCTTGAAGATTATGTAAAAGAAGCAGAATCATTATTTAAGACCTGAAGGAGGCTAATAAACTACACCGCCGCAAGCGGACGGGGTGATTTTTGTAATGCCGGACTTGATCCGGCATCCGGTTTAGCTTTCTGGATTCAGTGTCATGCACGGAATGACAACGCGCAGTAAGCTGCAGGGAGTTTACCCGCTGAAATTAAAGAGGAGGATATATGTCGAAAAACTTTGGACAATTGTTAAGTCAGGCAAAAAAGATTCAGGATAAGCTCCAGAAAGTCCAGGCGGAGATGGGGAGCAGAACTGTTGAAGCCCAATCCGGTGGCGGGATGGTCTCATGTGTGGTTAACGGGAAGCAGGAGATAATTTCCTTGAAGATTTCAGATGAGATTTGGGAAGAGAAGGACAAGGAACTCCTTGAAGATCTTGTTGTTGCTTCCTTGAATGAGGGTTTAAACAAATCAAGAGAAATGATGCAGGAAGAAATGGAAAAGGTCACCGGTTTTGGCGGCGGCCAGATGCCTTTTGGGATGTAAATGTTTTATCCCGAACCTATTGAGAGGCTTATAGAAAATCTTTCCAGGCTGCCCGGGATCGGCAAAAAGACGGCAACGAGGCTATCTTTTTTTCTGTTAAACTCAAAGGAAAGTTATATATCCGAACTCTCTAAAAGCCTTCTGGATGTAAAGAGCAAGATAAAATTATGTAGTGTATGCTTCAATATTACGGATGTTGACCCATGTCCTATATGCTGCGACGAAAGAAGGGACAGATGTACCGTATGTGTAGTGGAAGAGGCATCCCACATGATGGTTATAGAGTCGTCAAACCCCGGTCATTACCGGTATCATATCCTTCACGGCGTAATTAATCCGATTGAAGGGATAGGCCCCGATGAGGTGAGGATCAAGGAACTGAAAGAAAGGATTATCAGGGAAGGAATTACGGAAGTAATCATAGCAACAAACCCGAACATGGAAGGGAATACGACAGCCCATTATATCGGTGAGATTCTGAAATCACTGGATATAAAAATTACAAGGATAGCATCAGGCATACCCATAGGCGGCGATATAGTATACATTGACCCGCTTACCATCAAAAGTTCGATAGATAATAGAAAGAACCTGTAGAAAAATGTTGAATGTTGAATTATGGATGTTGAATTATAAGTGACTGTATCCTTAGACCCAACACCCAAAATTCATCACTTCTAATCACTTTTTAATGCTTTCCCAGTCTTTTAAGAATTTTTCAAGTCCGATATCCGTCAAGGGATGACTGATTAGCTGTTTCATAACATTAAAGGGAATTGTTGCGATATCTGCGCCGATAAGCGCTGCATCGAGTACGTGAACAGGATTTCTAATGCTTGCAACAATAATCTCTGTCTCGAATCCGTAATTTGAAAATATTGCCGCTGTCTCTTCGATTATGCCCATACCCCTTGAAGATATATCATCAAGTCTCCCGATGAAGGGACTTACGTAGCTTGCCCCGGCTTTTGCTGCGATAAGTGCCTGAAGAGGCTGAAATATCAGTGTTACATTAGTTTTAATACCTTCCTGTGAAAGCATTCTCACTGCTTTAATGCCTTCTTCTGTCATTGGTATCTTAATGACGGCATTTGACCCTAATGAAGCTAATTTCCTTGCCTCCTCACACATGCCCCTTGAATCAGTTGCTATTACTTCGAGGCTCACAGGCCCGTCAACAAGAGATAGAATTTCCTTGATGACAGCTTCCGGCGCCTTTTTCTCTTTTGACAGGAGTGATGGATTGGTGGTAACCCCGTCAACAAGACCCATTTCAATGCCTTTTTTAATCTCCTCAATATTTGCGGTGTCAATAAAGAACTTCATCCCATTACCTCCATTATTTTCAAATCCTTTTTCAATTTTACCCGTGAAATATATACAATTTTATCAATAAATATGAAAGATTATTTAATTTTAATGGACATGTCATATTAGTTATCTTATTAAATTTATTTACATAAATATGATTTATTCGTATAATGGGATTACTCAATCAATTTTTTTAAAGGGGCGGAATTAACAGTTGATGTTGTCCTCCATGTTCCAAATTATAATAGAACATGTCGCATACTTTCTATCCTCCAGCCTTTCAGGTGAAACTTTTTTCATATTTATCAGTCTCATCATTGGTGCTATTGCATATCTGCGAACAGATAAAAAAGTTGGTGCCGAGCAGGATGCAGAATATGTGAGGCAGGTAAAACATGGAGACAAAGACGCTTATGTTTATTTGTTTAATAAGTACAGTGATGACGTTTACCGTTACTGCTACTATTTCTTATCGATGCGGAAAGAGCCTGAAGAAGATGCGAAGGATGCGATGAGGGAGGCATTCATGAAATGTCTTGAACATATAAACAATTTAAGAGAAGACGGCTTATTCTTCTCATATCTTAAAAGGACTGCCTACACAACATGTATGGATATGTTGGGAGATAAACAGGCCTTTGATGAACAGTTTACCGGAGCAGATGCTTCAAGAGAGATTGAAATGCCCGACGATGCCTTTCAGGAAGGCATAAAAACTATTGAGAGGGACACCCCGGAGAAAAAGGCGATGACCAATGAAATTCAAAACGATGTGAAAAAGGCAGTCAATTTACTGCCGGAGAATTATAGACAGGCAGTTATCCTTGTTCATCTAATGGAATACAGTTATGACGAGGCGGCTGCAATGATGGGCACTAAGAAAAGTAATATCAAGACCTGGGTGCACAGGGGGATAGGAAAACTTGCCGATATCTTAAAAGACTACAGGGAGTCTGTCTCATGAAGGATAAACATCTTGAGGACAACCTTTACGATTATATAACCGGGCGTATGTCCCAAAAGGATACTGTTATGGCCGGGGAGCACCTCAAGGGGTGTGAAAAATGTCGTAAAGAACTGCAAACAATGCAAGAGACCGTTGCACTCCTTGATAAATATGAACCGCCACCCCTTTCTATGGAATTTAAGAAAAAGGTAATACAGGAAATCCACGCATCCCCTTTCCCTCGAAAACCCTTTTTCCAGAGGATAAAAGAATGGTTTCAAATCCCCTATTTCAGGTGGTCTATCGAAGGTCTCGCAGTAGCGGCAGCAGTTGTATTGACCCTTACTGTTTACAGGGGACTAACCCCTCCGGTCACATTGGAAGGAAAGCCGGAAATTAGAGGTGCTTTCGAAGTTGAACTGGAGGAAGTGAAAACCCCTATAATTGTCGGGACAAAAGACATGGATAAAGCCCTTTCAGAGCTTAAAGAACTGATTCAAGCAAACAACGGCAAGCTCATACGAAAAAGAAAGATCAATCAGGACATGGAAATAACAACAAATATTCCTAAAGAAAGCGAGGAGAAATTCATACAGGGCCTTTCGCAATCAGGGAAGGTAGAGATAAAAGGCAAGGAATATAAAGATAGCCAAGGTAATATTGTCGTACGTCTGAAACTTTTTTGAAATAAAACAGTCCTTATTATTATGTTCCGAATATGGAGGGGTTATATGAAACTCAAATTATTCGCTGCAATGTCTTTCAGTAAAAAAATGGCTTGCCAGGCATGGGTATCCCTCTGCAAAGCTTACGATTACCGGATACGGGAAAAAGAAGCCTTTAGCAGACAACGGTACTGAAGAAGGGAAAAGGCTCAACAGGAGGGTGGAGATAAGGACAACAGAATAGATCCACAGATTACACAGATTAGCACAGCAAGCCCAGGGAGGCGGATATGAATAAGGTGCTGAATTCATTTATTGGTTTTATAGTATTGGCGGGTTTCCTATGTATTGCTAATGTCTGTCTTGGCGTAACCCTCATTACGCCTGAAGAAGCTGCACGGCCAGACAAACCTGTTGTAACTTCAAGAGGAATAGACATACTGCAATCCGGGGATGACGGACCAGTGGTCAGGATACTTGCCCCCAAACAGTATGAGACCCTCCAAACCCCTGTTGGCATGGAAGTTGTTTTTGAGGCGACTCCTGATAAGACCATAGATTACGAAACCTTGACGATTAAGTACCTTAAGCTTATATCAATTGATATCACTGACAGACTTAAACCTTTTTTAAAAAATAACAGGCTCCTTGCCACCGGTGTCTGTGTACCGCAAGGCAAACACCGCCTCCAATTATCAATAGCCTATGTCTCAGGAGAAAAAACAACAATGGACATCGTTCTAAAGGTGGACAGGTAATGCATATACATAGCTTATGGGCAACAAGAGAGCAGATAAGATGTGATAGTTTGATTGTACCAACTAATGGAAGCTGCAGTAATGATCGTTCATTGGAGAACTTGCGGAGAAGGGGGCATCGTGAAAGATAATACCAATGAATTTGTGTCAAAAATCCTTGCTATTGCTCTTGTAACAGGCGCTTTGGCCGGATGTGCAGATGGGGTAATAAGAGTGTCTTATAAAGCTGTCACTCTGTCCGCGCAAGGCTATTATGATAAGGCGCTGCCCCTTGCACAAGAATCTCTTGCAATTCGCGAGCAAACCCTCGGCCCTGATCATCCCGATACCGCAAAATCCCTCAACAACCTGGCAGAAATCTACCGATCAATCGGCCGCTATACGGAAGCAGAACCCCTCTATAAGCGGTCACTGGCAATCAGCGAGAAAGCCCTTGGTCCCTATCATCCTGATACTGCCGGTTCCCTCAACAACCTGGCATTCATCTACAACTCGACCGGCCGCTACGCAGAAGCAGAAACCTTCTATAAGCGCGCGCTTGCTATCTGCGAGAAAATTCTCGGCCCCGATCATCCCGATACCGCCCGATCCCTCACCAATCTGGCCGGGCTTTACCTCGATTCAGGAAGGTTCGACGAGGGATATGTAATATTCAAGAAACAGAATAGTCCATATGGCCTCGGCAAATACTATCTCCTCAAAAAGGACTACTCCAGTGCGCAAAGGGAATTTGCCCGCTCTCTTTCCTATACAAGGAAGATGGGGCAGCCCCATTTCCTCATCGCTGACCACACCGGCCTTGGCCTTTCCTATGAAGGCATGGGCGATTATGTCAAGGCAAAGGAACGCTTCCGTGAAGCCATAAACCTCACCGAATCCCAATGGAAGACCCTTGCCCCCGAGGTAAAGAAAGACTTCCTCACTGCACAGACAGGTGCAGGATTTACCCGTATGGACGCCTACGAAGGTCTTATCCGTGTCCTTGTCAAAGAAAAAAGTCAGGGCTATGGCAAGGAATCTTTCGTTGTCGCAGAGAAGGTGAAAGGAAGGCTCTTCTTAGAGATGCTTGCTACCCGCGAGGCAAAAGGAAAGACCAGGGAGGATGAGACGGTTCTTAAGAAAGACATGGAATATCAATGGGAGTTGATGAGGCTGCACAAACAGCTTGAAGCGGAGACAGAAGCAGATCAGATTTCCGAGGAAACAAGAAATGCTCTCTCCGCAAAAGAAAAAGAATACTCCACCTTCATCGAAGAAGTGAAACTGAAAGGTGGAGAACTTGCCTCCCTCATCACCGCTGACCCCATAGGTATTCCGGCTCTCCAGTCCCTCCTTGACCCCTCAACGACTCTTCTCGAATACTTTACGGGTAAAGAGGCTACCTATGCCTGGCTTGTCACGAAGAATGATATTAAAGTCTACGAGATACCAATAACAGAGAAAGACCTGAAAGAGAAGGTGGATACCCTCCTTTTACCCAACATATCCAACAAATCCCGGCGACCCATGC
>JAPLKC010000105.1 GCA_026388255.1 Pseudomonadota bacterium
AATCGGTAAATAATCTTTTCTATTATGCGTTTGACCAAAGGGCGAGCGACATTCACCTTGAACCGAAAAGGGATATCAGCATTGTTCGTTTCAGAATAGACGGAATTTTGCATAATGTATATATACTGAAAAAAGTGGTTTACAATGCGATTGTTTCCAGAATTAAAACAATGGCAGGCATGAATATTGCGGAAAAACGCCGCCCCCAGGACGGCAGGATAAAGATTATTCATAAGGAACAGGAAATAGAGCTGCGCGTTTCCACAGTTTCTACAGCCTTTGGCGAAAAAGTTGTATTGAGAATATTCGATCCTGATATTCTCCTCCAAGACATTGATGCACTGGGTTTTTCACTTAACGATTCGACATTATTTAATGAATTTATTCACCACCCCTATGGAATAATCCTTGTAACAGGACCTACCGGCAGCGGCAAAACAACAACTTTATATTCCGCTTTAAATAAAATCAGCAGTACTGAGTTAAACATATGCACTATCGAAGACCCGATTGAGCTTGTCCATGACATGTTTAACCAGGTTGCTGTAAATCCTCAAATTGATTTGACCTTCGGCAAAGTTTTGCGAACCATGCTACGGCAGGACCCTGATATCATTATGGTTGGTGAAATCCGCGATACGGAAACGGTTCAAAACGCAATCCAGGCAGCGCTTACCGGGCATCTCGTGCTCAGTACACTTCACACAAATGACGCCCCTACGGCAATTACACGCCTCATTGATATGGGCGGACAGCCCTTTTTAATCGCTTCTACTTTAATAGGGGTAGTGGCTCAACGTCTTGTCCGTAAAATATGTCCGCATTGCAAAACATCATTTGAAATAAAAGAAGAAGACCTGAAGAAAGAACTGGATGTTGATTTGAATAAGAAAAAGAATGTTGTATTACAAAAAGGGGAAGGTTGTCTGGAGTGCAGGGGAACCGGCTATTTCGGCAGAACGGCTGTTTTTGAAATTATGCAAATAAATGATGAGATACGTGAATTAACAAAAAACAAAGCAGCTTCCAATGAAATACAAAAAGCAGCCATTAAGAACGGCATGGTTACACTCCGCGAAAATGCACTAACGAAACTCTTTAACGGCACAACTACCATTGAAGAGGCAGCCAAAATCATAAAAGGCATTTAAAGTTTCAGCAATTCCCGGTGATGAAACAAGGGTATTATGGCAATAACAGTTGTATTGGATTTTCAGGGTATGAAAAAGGAGAAGTATGAGCATATCATCCAGACGCTCATGGCTATTTATAACGATGAAAGATAGGAGGTCAGATTAACTTTCTCATTATTTAAACCAAGCTTTTTTCTTATATTGTTTCTGTGAAAATGGATTGCCCCGAGGGACATATTGAGCACTTCGCCTATTTCTTTCGTTGTTTTACCACTCTTTACGAGATTGGCTATTTGTATTTCCGTTGGTGTGAGACGAGCATATTTTGAGCCTATTTTTTGTAAAAAAGGAGAAGTAATATCGTTAAGGCTTGATTCAATTATTTCCACATAAGTCATATGGTGGGAGTCTAACCGGCATTTTTTCAATTTGTCAATATAAGGGAACACCAATTCTTTGACATTCGTTACTATTTTTTCTTCAAGCTCAATCTTGTCGTTTCCCCTCTCTTTGAGCAATACCTTAAGCGCTGTATTCATTTCTTCAAGGTTTATTGATTTAATCTCCAATTCTGCATCTCTGATTTTCAATGCTTCTTCTGCCTTTTTCCGTTCCCTGATATCCCTTACTGTCAGTAGAATACGCTCATGCTCGCCGATCAAGGCACGCCGCATGTTAATCTCAACCCGGAACAAATGGCCGTTTTTATCTTTTGCCTGCCATTCGAAGAGTTGTGGCTCTCCTGTAGAAGCTTCGTAAAGCCATTTTTGGGCATCCTGCGCTGCATAGGGCGGTTCACCGGAACTTAAATCCGTCACACTTGTCTTAAGGGCTTCCTCACGGGTATATCCGTACATCTCACACATACGGTTGTTGACATCCACGATAGCACCCGTTTCCAGGTCATGAATAAAAACCGCATCGTTCACTGAATTGAAAATGGCGCGGTATTTTTCCTCACTCTCCTTGAGGGTTTTTTCTGTTTTTTTAATGTCAGTAACGTCCAGCCCTTCAGGGTTCAGGTAGATAATATTCCCATCTTTGTCCATAATTGGCCTGAGTGAAAACTCGATATAATGGAGTGTATTATTTTTGTCTATGTGTGTGGTTTCAAATCTTACCAATTCCCCTGTAGCCGCCCTTTTTACAGCATCTCTGAGCTTATTTTGAGTTTCTTTTGAATGTCCCCACCAGGGGGTCTCCCAAAAATACTTTCCTACAACGTCTGTTTCTGATGCCCCTATGAATTCCAGAGCTGTTTTATTTGCAGAAATTATAATACCGTCAATGTTTAAAAGACCCATAAACTGGAATGTCTGGTCAAAAACAATCCGCAGCTTCTCTTCTGATTCACTGAGTTTTTTTTCTATAATTACGCGTTTGGTAATATCACGAATAGATTCTATTGCCCCCTGGCAGTCACCGTTATCATCCAGTAAAGGGGCTGCAGTACCCCAAAGATAGCCACCTATGCCTTTGTTAATACCAGGGGCATATGCTTCTGCATAAATAGTATTTCCATATTGTTTTACATAATTATATAGTCCCTCCGGTTCTCTACTGTTAGCTAAAACAAAGTCGATAAGGAGAGGTCTCTTATTACCATAAAAAGGAATAGCATATGCATAGTCGCCTTTACCGAGGATATCTTCCTTTTTTACACCTGTCATCTCTTCTATTGCCCTGTTCCAGGCTATAACCTTCCCGCCCCTGTCGATCACGAAGGTTGCGTCAGGTAAAAAATCAATAATTGCAGTAAATGACATGCTCTCCATATGGCACGCTCCTGATAAATCAATATTGATTTTGTAGCACAAAACAAGAAAAAAAGACAATACTCCGGGAAGCTTTTCCATATAACAAAAGGAACTGTGTCCGTAATGGTGCGGGGGTTGCTATCTATCCAGTAAACGGCAAGGACATCGAAACACCGGTAAAGATTGCCGGCATCGCCATGTATGAAGCAAAAAGAATTAGGAAGAAATAACTATTGATTGTGCAACGCATGCAATTGAGATTGACCCGTCATCGGCTTTTGCCGGTGGTGGGTCAGTTTTGTTTTTATAGTTTTTATCTTTACATCTGATTGAAGTAAGGGAAAATAGATTTTAAACGTTGTTCCGTGCCCTGGTTGGCTTTCACACTCAATATATCCATTATGCTGTTTTACCAAACCATATACAATGGAAAGTCCGAGTCCTGTCCCTTTTCCGACCTCTTTTGTTGTGAAGAAAGGCTCAAATATTTTTTTCTTTGTTATTTCATCAATACCTGTTCCGCTGTCAGATACATTGATAAAGGCATATTCGCCTGGTTTTCCGTATCCATGCCCCTCAACAAATCTCTCATTTATTGTGGCTATACAGGTATGGATAGAGAGTGAACCTCCTTTCGGCATTGCATCGCGGGCGTTTATCACAAGGTTCATAAGTATCCGTTCTAACTGGATCTGATCGGCTTTGACAATCAAGCTTTCACCTGAATATTTAAAATTAAACTCGATGCCTTCGCCTATAAGCCTTATAAGCAGTTTTTCAAATTTTCTAATCACATCATCTATATCGATATTTTTTGGACTTATCGTCTGTTTCCTGCTGAAGGCAAGTAGACTCTGAGTAAGATTTGCCGCCCTTTCTGCTGCCGAAAGTACATTGTCTAAATAATGTTGAACCGGGTCGTTGTAGCTTAGTTTCCTCTTTGTGAACGTGGTAAATCCTATTATTGCTGTAAGGATATTGTTAAAATCATGAGCAACTCCCCCGGCAAGGGTGCCGACAGCTTCCATTTTCTGGGAATGGAGAAGCTGTGCTTCGAGTCTTTTTAATTCAGTAATATCTTTATAAGTCATAAGATATTCGCCGGTTGGCAGTCGAACAGAAATAAAATTGACAACTTTCTTTGTGCTATCCTTGCAGGTTACAGTAAATGTCCACTTTCCGGTTTCTTTCAGGGAAGGATCATATGTGGCTTTTTCAATGTCTTCAAACCATGTTTCAATCACTTTATGCCTGTATTCAGGATCCGGATAAGCCTTTCTGCACCATTCCCTGCCATTGGGAATATCATGAAGATCATAACCGAACATCTCTCGGAACTTTGCATTAATAAATGTGTAATACCCTTTTTTATCAACAAGGGCCATTCCGAATGGTGCATTTTCGATAAGGGTAAGGAACTTGTATTTCTCTTTTTCAAGCCCCTCTTCTGCCCGCTTCTGCTCCGTAATATTCCTCCATACCATAAACACAATCTGTTTTCCCTGAATCGGGATTAACGTAAGCGAGACATCGATCCACAGGTCTTCCCCTTCAAAAGTACGATGTACCCATTCGAAATCAATAGCCCCTGCCCTGAACACGGCATCAATCAACTCTCGCACCTTCTCTGACGACAGGCGGCCATCGGGTTGCCTTTCCGGTGATATATCAAATGGATGGAATCCAATCAATTGCTCTTTGGCAGGACAATGCATCAATCTCAAAGTGGCTTCGTTGCAGTCAATAATTTTATCCCCATCCAACAAGATTGCGGGGTCAGAAGATTTTTCAAAGAGGAGTCTGAATTTTTCTTCAGATTCTTTGAGCTTTAACTCTGTCACTTTACGATCAGTAATATCGCGAAGAGATTCGATAGCCCCATGGATATTACCGTTATCATCCAGCAAAGGTGCTGCAGTACCCCAAAGATATCCACCCGTGCCTTTTTTAATGCCAGGCACGTAAGCTTCTGCATAGATAGTGCTCCCGTGTTGTTCTATATAACTGTAAGAGTCTTCTGCTGCTTTAGTGCTTTGCAAAACAAAGTCAATAAGGAGCGGCCTTTTTTTGCTGTAGAAAGGAATGGCATAAGCATAATCACCTTTCCCGAGCATATCTTCTCTTTTAATACCCGTCATCTCTTCTATTGCCTTGTTCCAGGCAGTAACATTTCCGTTCCTGTTAATTGCGAAGGTTGCGTCGGGTAAAAAATCAATGATTGTAATGAGTAATCTGTTATCCATCTGATATGTTATTGATAAATATTGTTTTTTATTTAACATAAAACAACGAAAAACGAAAGTGCAGCTATAAAACCCTGAGTGCAAGAGCAGGGCCTGGTTTAAATAAATAACTGAGTAAATATAGATTTTTTACAGCTATAAAAGTCTTTTACTTACATATTGCTTATATTAAACTTATAATAATTAACTTAACCCGACTTCATGCTCTTCCCTTGATCCGGGGTGGTTTTGAGTAGTTCCAGAAAGCCGGATTTAACGAATGCCTTTCAACAAGGCTATGAACGCATGACTCAAAGGCAACAACGCCTCTGTGCTCAAGAACACGGTCACCCCTGAGAAGCATTATAATGTGGATAAATCCCTTTGACATAAAAGGTATATTTTCCTATACTTTCTGTACAAATGATGTTTTCATAAATTTTGGATTGGCCTGCGCACACTTCGATGCCTTCCATGAAACGTACAGAACGAAAGAGTCCTCAGTCCCTTGATATAAAAGACCACTCGCCCATCCTATGGAGAAGAATGCATGGGTTTTGAAGGATACATGATGGAAACTGCACAATTAAATCGTATTTACAATAAATTACAGAAATTCTTAACCGACCCGAGAGAACTCTTTCTGGTCCAATCCATTGAAGCACAGACGCTCTTCGTCTGCCAGGAAGACGCCGTTATCGAGCGATACGACGCCTCCACCTCCCGTTTCGGAAATGGCAATCGGGAGAACTCCTTCAAAACACCCCTCGGTGTCCATAGAATCAAGGATAAAATCGGAGCTGGTGCTCCTGTGGGGCGTATCTTCAAAGAACGTAGCGATACGGGCATCGACTGGGATCAGGTTTCTATTGAAGATAATTTGATATTGACCCGTATTCTGAGACTGGAAGGCCTGGAGGAGGGAATCAACAAGGGCGCGGGAGTGGATTCCTATGAGCGCTGCATCTATATTCACGGCACTAACCGGGAGGATCTGGCAGGCACCCCATTGTCCCATGGATGCATAGCTTTACGAAATCAGGATATCCTTGGCATGTTTGATATTGTCAGGGAAGGTACGGTCGTCTATATTGATCCTTTACCTATAGTTATTAATGAAAGTAAGCGCAGAAGCGTTCATTTCACCGGTATTTTCGGAACCGGTATGAGCGCCCTCGCACAATATCTGCGTTTTCAGGGGATTTCAGTCTCCGGTTCCGATCGTTTACTTGCCAGTGAGGATACCGCTTCCATCCGGCAATCGCTTGAGGGGCTTGGATGTAAAATCATCAATCAGGACGGTTCAGGCGTCAATGCGGATATTGATGTGGTCTGCATCTCAACGGCAATAGAAGAATCAAATCCCGACATCGCTGCTGCTCGCGCCTGTGGTCTTCCCATCGTACATCGCTCTGATCTGCTTGCCGCAATCATAGCCTCAAAAAAGACTATCGCAGTGGCAGGTACAAGCGGTAAGTCGACGGTGACTGCAATGATATTTGAATTCCTGACCGCATGCGGAAAGTCGCCCTCTCTCATAAGCGGCGCGCCCTTGCGCAGGCTCGAAAAACAGGGGTTTATCGGCAATGCCTGGAGCGGCGGTTCTGACCTGCTGGTCGTAGAGGCAGACGAGAGCGACGGAACGTTGACCAAATATTCTCCGGAGGTCGCGGTTATTCTTAATATCTCCAAGGACCACAAGAGCGTTGACGAGATAAGGGTGCTTTTTGAGACGCTTGTTTTGAACTCGACCTGGACTGCTTCAAATGCAGACGATCCGGGACTTGCAACACTGCCGGCAACAGTCGGCTTTGGCCGAACTGGTTCGGCCTCCTGGCGATCGAACTACGAAGAACTCCTGCCCACCTCGGTTAAACTTTTTCGTAACAACATTGAATATCATTTGCCGCTTCCTGGAAACCACAATCTTGAGAACCTGCGCGCAGCCCTTTGTGTGTGCGAGCATTTCGAATGCGAGGGGCCATCTCTTGCCGATGCGGTAAGGACTTTTGAGGGTGTGGCTCGACGTTTTACAATAACCGTGACAGGACAGAAAGTACAAGTAGTCGATGATTTTGCTCATAATCCGGCAAAGATAGCGGCTGCGGTGAGCACTGCACGTGGCCTTTCAGGGCGCATTATTGCCGTATACCAACCGCACGGGTTTGGTCCGACGCGATTCTTGAAGGATGAATACATCGCAACCTTTCAAAACGTCTTCCGGCTGAACGACTCGCTCTATCTCCTGCCCATCTACTATGCCGGGGGCACTACACAAAAAGACATTTCTTCGGAAGATATCATAACCGGTCTCGGTCACGTATCGTTCAATGCTCAAGCGGTAAAGGACCGCAACGAGCTGTTAACCGAACTGAAGATCGACACGAGATCAGGCGATTGTGTTCTTGTCATGGGCGCACGCGATCCGTCTCTTCCTGCTTTAGTAAAGAAAATAGTGGAATTGTTCGGCGGGGAAAGGAAAAAGTCATAATCTGTTTGCAACCTCAAGTGTTCTTTATATTTGGAATACGGATTTTCAAGGCAGCAAAGAAATTGCAGACGGCAATCAATGCACCCAACAGAAATACATACTGAAATCCAAATACATCCCAGATTATGCCGCCCAGCAGACCAACGGCAATAGAAAAGATGTGGTCAATGGTAACGGAACTCGTAAGGGCCGGTTGAACATGGGAATCATGTAGGGCGATTTTTTTCATATACGTTGAGCGGGCCATATTGACTGACATCAACATCTGGTCCAAAAGGAAGCAAATACAGGTAATAATGAAAGCAGGCTGTTCCTGGAAAAGAAACTTTGAAAATCCATAGCCGAGACAAACAAATATGAGGAGCGCTGCCTCTGATAAGAGTACGATCCTCTCGCCAAGCCTGTCGATAGCCCAACCCAGAAAGGGCTGAAAAAGAATGCCGATCCCTCCTCCGAGCAGGACGAGTGTGGCAATTGTCTGCGTCGGTTGATGGAAAATCGTAACCAGGACCCAGGGGCCGAAGGTGAGAAATATTTGTTTCCGCGAGCCGAAGAGAATAGATAGAATATAATACAACCGATATTCCTTATACAGCTTCAAATATACTTTAGGCTCATGTGTCTTATCCGGCTTCATCATAAACATAAGCCCTGCTGCTACTATAAAAGCAAAACCGGACAGTGCGAAGGCATGAAAAAAGGTAAATCCCAGAAACTTAAAACCCAATAGCACCAGAAGACTTCCTCCGATAACTGCGAGGTTTCTGATTGCATTGAGTTGTCCTAAACGTTGTCCTATTCTACCTTCTCTGGCAAGTTCCATGCCTATGGCTGAAGACATGGGCATAAAAAGATGCAGACCCGCACTATAGATGAAGAGCCAGACCACCATAATCATATAGGCAGGAGAAGCAAAACCGATAAGAAGTGTGCCTGCGGCGCACAGAAGCATTGCCACCGCACTTTGCCGACGACTGCAGAGAAACCAGAGCGAGGCGGACAGAAAAACGACAAGAAGCCCCGGCAATTCCCGAGGAAATTCAAGAAATGACCGTTGAAAACCGGTTAGAGCAAAGCGTTCGTTAAGAAAATTATTAAACGTAGAATCAAAAATGCTGAATGCTACGCCCATGGCTAATGACGCCATAACAAAGAGCTTTAGTTCCCGTGACATATGTGTTATGCGTGAAAAGTGTTTCATCATCGTTACACGTTAATCTAAAATATTTCTTTACTGCTTGAATGCCACACCACAAACTTTCTTACGGCATCAGTAATATAACAACATATGAGATAGTCTAACAATTGTTATTTTAATTTATATGCCGAAAAAATATCTTATCAGTTGCTTAAGAAGCTGATGTCAAAGTAAAGCGAAAAACTGCCAGACTACCGCACGATGGATGTAATTACAATATATTTATGGTATACTCACCGTATAAAATACAATCTCTACAGAAAGGATTTGAAATAAGATGGGCAATGAACCGAACAAGATTATTTACTCCATGATCGGGGTAAGCAAATATTACGACAAAAAACCGATTTTGAAAGATATCTATCTCTCCTATTTTTATGGAGCAAAGATCGGTGTTCTTGGCCTGAACGGATCAGGTAAAAGCTCCCTTCTGCGTATTCTGGCAGGAACGGATAAAGAGTACAATGGCGAGACTGTCCTTGCTCCCGGCCATACCGTAGGACTCCTTGAACAGGAGCCACAACTGGATGACAAAAAGACGGTGCGGGAGGTTGTGGAAGAGGGAGTACATGAAATAGAAGCTGCCCTCAAGGAATATGATCGTATTAACGAGAGATTCGCTGAACCGATGTCGGACGATGAGATGAACAGACTTATCGAACGACAGGGCAAGGTACAGGAAAAACTCGAAGCATGGGATGCGTGGGACCTTGATTCGCGCCGTGAGATGGCGATGGAAGCGCTACGCTGTCCGGCCGGAGAGACCCCGGTCAATATCCTGTCTGGAGGAGAAAAACGCCGTGTCGCGTTGTGCAGATTACTCCTGCAGAAGCCGGATATTCTGCTTCTGGACGAGCCGACCAACCATCTCGATGCAGAGACCGTGGCCTGGCTTGAGCACCACCTGCAAAGCTATCCGGGCACTGTTATTGCCGTGACTCATGACCGTTATTTCCTCGACAATGTTGCCGGGTGGATTCTGGAACTTGACAGAGGACAGGGGATCCCGTGGAAAGGGAATTATTCCTCCTGGCTGGAACAGAAGAAAAATCGT
>JAPLKC010000106.1 GCA_026388255.1 Pseudomonadota bacterium
GATCTGGCGATTTCAAGGCGCAGCAAGCGAAGTTTCTCCCAAAGTTCATCCTGATACATTTCAGGGAGAATGGAATCCTTTTCTTTTTTAATGACTATCCTGCCTTTTTCGATGGTTATTTTTGCCTTTTTTCTGACAGGAACCGGGTCTCTGCGCAATTCAAATACCTTTTCTCCTCTGATCACCGGCCTGCACACGGGAGACAATTGGAAACCACCCTTTCCCCCGATGTCCACCTTCAGCATTCCGGCAGCAACAAGTTGGCGGAGTACGGATTTCCATTCGGTTTCTGTGAGTTCCTTGCCTATGCCGAATGTGGAGACCCTGTCGTGGCCGAAATGGCGGATCTTCTCGCTGTCCTTGCCGAGCAGTACGTCAATAATGTGAAGAGATCCGAACATCTGTCCTGTCCTGTAGACGCAGGACAAGGCCTTCTGGGCAACCAGCGTTCCATCCCATGTTTCTACTCTTCCTTCGCACACATCGCAGTTCCCGCAAGGTTGGGAACGTTCTTCCCCGAAATAATTCAATAATACCTGTCTGCGGCATTTTGTGGTCTCACAGTAGCCCAGCATGGCCTCCATCTTGGTCATCTGAATCCTTTTGAATTGCTCATCTCCCTCGGAGGTTTCGAGCATCTGCCTGAGAATAATTACATCTGCCAGGCTATAGATCATCCACGCATCGGCCTTTTCGCCGTCCCGGCCGGCACGACCTGTTTCCTGGTAATAGCTCTCCAGAGTTTTCGGCAGGTTGAGATGGGCCACAAAGCGGATATCAGGTTTATCAATGCCCATGCCGAAGGCTATGGTTGCAACCATTATCACTCCGTCATCCCGAAAAAACCGCCTCTGATTTCTAAACCGTGCCTTCCGGTCAAGGCCCGCGTGATAAGGGAGGGCAGTCAGGCCTTTGTCGGATAAGAATTTCGCGATCTCCTCCACTTTCTTTCTCGTCATGCAATAAATGATGCCTGAGTCGCCTGGATGCTCGGAGTTAAGGAATTCAAGAAGCTGGAGCTTCTCTTTTTGTTTTACCTCAACCCTGTAATTGATATTGGGACGGTCAAAACTCGATATGAAATGTCGGGCCTTTTCAAGATGCAGTTTTTCAATAATCTCTTTTCTGGTAATCTCATCTGCCGTAGCGGTGAGTGCTATGCGGGGAACACGGGGAAACTCCTCGGGAAGGATACTGAGCTTAAGGTATTCCGGTCTGAAATCATGTCCCCACTGAGAAACACAATGGGCCTCGTCTATAGCAAATAGCGCAATTTTCACCTGGCCGAGGAGCCGCATAAAGCTTTCGGTAACAAGCCTCTCCGGGGCAACATACAGGAGGTCGAGTTCACCGGAAAGCATTTTCCCTTCAATCACCGATGCTTCCTGATAATTCTGCGTGGAATTGAGAAACCCCGCTCTTACGCCAAGCTGTTGGATATTGTCTACCTGATCCTGCATTAACGCGATAAGAGGAGAAATTACGATGCATATTCCGGGACGTATCATTGCAGGGATTTGATAGCAGATTGATTTGCCGCTCCCGGTGGGCATAAGAGCAAAGGCGTCTTCGCCTGATACAAGACATTGGATAGCCTCTTCCTGATGTTCACGGAACGTATCGTACCCGAAGCAGGCACGCAATACTTCTTTTGGAGATAACTCGTTGTAAAAGGGCTTCACAGGTTCAGTCATGGACAGATATTTTCCTCAAAAATTGAGATATATAGCAACTTAAATATAGCCTGAAAAGGGCTGCAAATGTCAATAAGCTGCAGCCATCGGGACTCTTAAAAATACACGCAATGCGGAAAAAAGGGGCCGGAGATAACGGCCCCTTCTGCCTCAAATATAATATGGCTTACTATAGCAACATTCTCGCGTCTACAGCAAGAACACGATCCTCAAAGGCCATAACAGGATTGAGATCTATTTCCTTAATCGCCGGCAATTCACTAACCATTTGAGAAATACGCTGAATAATTTCTATGATTTTTTCCTCATCCACTCCTTTTTCTCCCCTTACGCCTTTGAGTAAGGGCGCCGCGTTCAGAGAGGAAAGCATTTCTTTAGCTCCTGAATCTGTAACAGGAGAGAGTTTAAAGGCTACGTCCTTAAATATCTCAACATAGATGCCGCCGATACCGAACATAATCAAATGTCCAAGGCCATCCTCAGCCTTTGCGCCTATAATAAATTCCTTGCCGCCGGGGATATATTTTTGAATAAAGAATTTCAGGTCAGGGGCTTTGAATTTCTTCGCCATCTCTTTTACTGCCGATGAAACAGTCGCTGCATCTTTTAAATCTACAACCACGCCGCCTTCATCGCTCTTCCTGATGATGGACTCCGAATCAGCCTTAACCACTACGGGAAATCCTATTTCATTGGCTGCTTTTTCGGCCTCTTCAGCGTTATCTGCCATTCTCCAGTCCGCGACAGGTATACCATAGGCATTCAGTATTCCGTACACATCCGATGCGGGCAGTACTTTGCATCCGGAATTTTTTGCATTTGTAAGAATTTCCTCTGCTTTGGAGCGGTTCACATCGTCAAAATGTTTTGTTTCTTCTCTTCCACGATTGGAAATCTGACCGTACTTTGTCAATGCGATAAGCGCTCTGGCAGCCCCTCCCGGGGAGCTGTAGCAGGGAATGCCTCCGTCTTTCAGAATCCTGACAGTCTCTTTCCACTGCTTTTTGTCTGTCATGAGGTTGCAAACCATGGGCTTTCTTTGCAGTTTGTTGACTTCTACCATCTCTCTGGCAACACTTTCGTTATCTACAAAAAAAGGTGTAACAAAATTTATGTATATGCTGTCTATCCCGTCATCATCCATAAGCGCATCCAATGCAGCCCGGAAATGCCCTGCATTGGCGGTAGCGAGGACATCCACAGGATTGTGGATTGATACTTGCGGTAAGAGCTTGTCTTTCAAAAATGCTGTGGTTTTATCTGAAAGCATTGGTATTGTAAGGCCACCACCGGCGAGCACATCTGTGGCAATCACTGCCGGTCCGCCTGTATTTGTAAGGACACCTACCCGACTACCTTTCGGTACAGGCTGGGCCGCGAAGACAAATGCTGCTTCGCAAAGTTCTGTTTCATCGCGGAAACTGAGAATTCCTGTTTTTTCAAAGATAAGGTCTGTCGTAACATCACGTTTCGCGAGACCGCCGGTGTGGGAAGCAGCCGCCTTAGCGCCCTCTTCTGTTCGTCCTGCTTTCATGGCAAGGATAGGCTTCTTTGCCGCAACCTCCTGCGCAACCTCCAAAAATGCTCCTGCGCAACCTCCAAAAATGCCTTTGGTTCGCGAAGTCCCTCAAAATACAGGACAATTACTTTTGTTCCGTCATCGTTGCCATAGTATTTAATGATCTCCGGTATTGAAACATCACAGGCATTCCCGTTGGATGCGTACATCCTGGTACCTACACCCATCTCGGCAAAAGTCTGGTGAATCAATTCCGCAACACCTCCGCTTAGGGCCACAATCGAGATAGCCCCTGCATCCGGTTTTGTGAATGTAAAGTTACAGTAGGCCCTTGCTTCAGGGTCTGTATTGATGATCCCCTGACAATTCGGTCCAAATATTCTGATGCCGTTTTTTTTCGCCCTGACAATACAGTCTTCCTCAATAGCCGCACCAACAGGGCCGATTTCTGTAAAACCTCCGCTGTTGAGTATGACAAACTTAACACCCTTGCTGCCGCAGTCTTCAATGGCTTGGGGTACAGCAGGGGCGGCTATTGCCATATGCACAACATCAACATCTGTAGGGACATCGAGAATGGATTTGTATGCCTTAACACCCCAGATTTCATCTAATTTCGGGTTTATCGGGTAAATTTGTCCTTTAAAACCAAAATCCAGTAAGTTTTTGATGATTCTGTTACCGAGGTTAAGCTCCTTGCCGGAAGCGCCAACAACAGCCACTGCATTAGGTTTGAATAATGCGTCTAACATGATTTACTCTCCTTTTGTTTTGTTTTTTTATTTTATTTCCTTTATATCCATTCCAATATCCTCTTCATTTATCCGGATCACCTCTCTTCGCATAATCCTTGAACAATAATAAAAAAGGCCCTGTACGGTTAATATCCGCACAGGGCCTTGTCAAAATACAGGACTACAGGCCTATGGCGAACCTCTCCAATAGTAATAGTAGTAATAAGATTCGGTTTTGAAAGACTTATTTTTTAATGTCACAAAGAACTCCATATTAAATCCAGTGTCTCATGTCTGCTCTCCTGCTAAACAATCAAAACAGCATAAAAAAAGCCGCAGGCTTTACTGCCTGCGGCTTCCTATCGTAAAATATCCGATCAATATGCAGGCAGATTTCTCCCCTTGGTGTAATAATAATAGTAATAATAATAAACCTGCATAAATTGATTATGTTTCATTTTCCATCCAGTATATTTATTAATACATTCAATTTATTAGATTCTCTTTTCTTTGTCAAGTAAATAATCCTGTAATGCTAAAAGTTTTACATCATTAACTCAATTGTTTTTCTTGATTTATTCTTCTTCAACCTATAAATTAGAATTCATTGAGGAGATGGATTTATGCCGATATTCATAAATGTGCCCTATAATATGGTTGCCGCGAACATTAAAAGGATTGTTGAGTTTAAAATGGGCGTTGAGATATATGCAAACAATGATGTGATTGATGACTTTGACATGGGCAGTGTCCGGGAGTTAAATGGAATGCTTCAAGATAACGGCATCACCTGCACAGTCCATGCGCCTTACAAGGATTTGTGCCCTGGCGGTTTTGATAAAAAAATCAAGGCAATATCGAAGGATAAGATTAAAAAATCAGTTGAAATGGCAAATGTGCTCCATGCAAAAAATATTGTCTGCCACCCCGGCTATGATAAATGGCGTTTTGACCATAATGAGCAACAATGGCTCGACAGCAGCCTTGAAACATGGACGGAAATTTTGAAAGAAGCGGATGATGGGCTTATGGTAACCCTTGAAAACATCTTCGAAGAAACCCCTTCAACCTTTCTTGCCATCTTCCGTTATTTCAAGGATAAGAATCTCTATTTTTGCTTTGATTCAGGTCATTTCAATCTCTTTTTCACTGTATCGCTTGATGGCTGGCTGACGCCGCTTAAGGACCGCATCAGGGAAATGCACCTCCACGACAATCATGGAAGCACGGATGAGCACCTCCCAATAGGAAGAGGGACATTCCCCTTCCGTGAGTTAAAAACCTTCTTGAGACATACTAATGGAGAGATCATCTACACCGCGGAAATAGCCAGCGAGTCGCATGTTGGGGAAAGCATTAAAAACGCAAAGGAGTTTTTATCATAAATATGGCACATAGAATAGAAGTCGCATACAAAGAAGGTGTACGGGACGTTCCAGGCGATAAGCTGAAGAAAAGGATAAAAACAGACCTCGGAATAGACGTTGTCAACGCCAGCGTAGTGGACGTTTATACGATTGACACTGATCTGGATGTTGATATTGTCAAAATTCTGAAAACGGATGTCTTTGTGGACCCCGTTATCCAGGAGGGATATCTTGATGAGGCCGTGCCTGTTTCCGGCGACTGGATTATTGAGGTGGGATTCAAGCCCGGTGTTACCGACAATGTGGGCAGGACCGCAAAAGAAGTAATTGAAGCGCTTTCAGGACATAAATTCAAAGAAAACGAGGGCGTTTTTACCTCGCGCATGTATTTTTTAAAAGGGGAACTTGAAGAAAATCAAATTATAACAATCGCCGAGGGCATGCTTGCTAATACAGTCATAAACAGATACGCCTATAAAAACGCTGCCCGATATGAAAAAGACAACGGCATGGGCATATACATCCCCAAGGTCAGAGTTGAGCATGAACCCGCAGTTGAGACCTTCGATTTGTCAACAGGTATTGAAGAGATGATGAAGATAAACAGGGAAAGGACATGGGCTCTTTCCCGTGATGAACTTATTATTATTCAAAAATATTTTCTCAGAAATGAGATTATTGAAGAGCGAAAAGGCATGGGGCTTTCCGCCTCGCCTACCGATGTGGAGATGGAAGTCCTTGCCCAGACATGGTCTGAACATTGCAAACATAAAATATTTAATGCCCGGATAGAATATGAAGAAGACGGAAATGTTGAAACAATAGACAGCATTTTCAAAACATATATTATGGATTCAACGGAAATGATACGGAAACAGAAGGGTAGAAAAGACTTCTGTCTATCCGTTTTTAAAGACAATGCCGGAGTCATACGATTCAACAGAAAATATAACCTTGCCTATAAAGTGGAAACACACAATACCCCTTCAGCCCTTGACCCTTATGGCGGAGCGCTGACCGGAATAGTAGGCGTCAACAGAGACCCCTTCGGCACCGGAAAAGGAGCAAAACTCATTTTCAATACGGATATATTTTGTTTTGCTTCCCCTGATTACAAAGGCACAGTGCCTCCAAGACTCCTTCACCCCAAAAGGGTTCTCGAGGGCGTTCGTGAGGGCGTTGAACACGGCGGAAATAAAAGCGGCATACCTACAGTAAATGGTTGCCTTGTCTTTGACGAAGGTTATCTCGGCAAGCCACTTGTTTATTGCGGAACATGCGGGATAATGCCTCGTACAATAAAAGGGGAGCCCAGTTATATCAAGAAAGCGCTGAAAGGCGACGCCATCATCATGGTAGGTGGAAGAATCGGTAAAGACGGCATTCACGGCGCCACATTTTCATCGGAAGAATTGTCTGAAGCATCGCCCACAAGCGCGGTTCAGATCGGCGACCCCATTACACAGAAAAGGATGACCGATTTTCTCCTCATTGCACGGGATATGGATTTATATACTGCTATTACCGATAACGGCGCAGGCGGTCTTTCCTCTTCCATCGGTGAAATGGCAGAGGACACAAACGGATGCATTGTACATATTGACAAAGCGCCTCTCAAGTACCATGGGCTTTCCCCCTGGGAAATACTTCTCTCAGAGGCACAGGAGAGGATGACCGTTGCGGTAAATCCTGAAAAGCTTGCCACGTTTATGGAACTTTCCGAAAAGATGAATGTAGAATCTACTATACTCGGAGAGTTTACCGACACCGGTAAGTTTCATGTTCTCTATAACGGAAAAACCGTTGCTTATATAAATATGGAATTCCTCCACAAAGGCCTCCCAAAAATGACCCTGCCGGCAAAATGGGAGAGAAAAATCATTGATGAGGAGCCTGTCAGAGAACCTGAGGACTACGGCAAAACCCTGATTTCCATGCTCAAACACTGGAACATATGCAGCAAAGAGTACGTTGTGCGGCAGTATGACCACGAAGTGCAGGGAGGAAGTGTGGTCAAGCCTCTTACCGGTAAATACAACAACGGCCCCAGCGATGCGGGAGTTGTGAGACCCGACCTTGAGAGTATGGAAGGGATCGTGGCAAGTCACGGCATATGCCCTAAATACAGCAAATTCGACACTTATCATATGGTTGCCTGCGCAATCGATGAAGCGATCCGGAACAATATTGCGACAGGGGGCTCTCTGGAGAAAATGGCTCTCATCGATAATTTCTGCTGGTCAGACCCGGTTCAGACTGAAAGAAATCCTGAAGGTTCATATAAACTTGCCCAGCTTGTAAGGGCAAACAAGGCGCTCTACGATTACACAACGCTCTTCGGCACACCCTGCATATCAGGGAAAGACAGCATGAAAAACGATTACATATTCAATGAAATAAAAATTTCCATCCCTCAGACAGTGCTCATATCTGCCATTTCCGTAATCAATGATGTGAGAAAGGCTGTTACGATGGATTTCAAGAATGACGGCGATCTGATCATTGTTGTTGGGAAAACATACGCTGAAATGGGCGGCTCGGAATATCTCTCTCTTTGCGGCCGTCACGGCAATATCCCGCCCAGGGTGCGCGGGCAGGATGCAAAGAAGCTATTTAAAGCTTTAGAAAAAGCAATCAAATCCGGCATTATAAAATCCTGCCACGATATTTCCGACGGCGGAATCGCCTGCGCCCTCGCAGAAAGCTCCTTCGCGGGTGGATTTGGCGTTGAAGTCGATCTATCTTCCGTACCTGCAACAGGAATATTCAGGGACGACTTCTTGCTTTTCTCAGAGTCTCAAAGCAGATTCATCGCCTCAATCAGCGAAGATGATCTTGAGAAATTTAAAACCTTGTTTCGTAAGATAGAATTCGCAGTTATCGGGAAAGTAAGAAGCGATGAAAAGTTCCTCATACGCGGTATGAACAATAATACAATTATCGATACAGACATCAATTCTTTAAGGGACGCCTGGCAGTTACCGTTCAAAGAACAGTTTGACAATTAACATATTCGCACCCTTTTCCTTTGTTCTCGTGTACGGACAACGGCATGTTCGGGGAAGCGCATCTCTGCGCTCTTCCATACCTTGCTGTCCATCGAGACACCGGAACAAATTATATACATCCCCACGTCTTGGCGCCTCCCGGGAAGGTTTTGCACTGGATTGCGTCTGCCGGACTCTGTGAAAGGAAGATGGGAACCTTTTTTTCTGGCATACCCATGCAGGCGCGGAACTCGATCTTTTCTGGCAAGCAGGGGGACAAAACTGGGGAGTGGAATTCAAGTATGAATATGCCCCACGATTAACCAGATCTATGAGGAAGCGGTCGAAGACCTCAAGCTGGAGCGACTGTGGGTGACTTATCCGGGAAAAAAGACCTATCGCCTCGCGGAAAATGTTCAGGTGCTCCCTCTCACGGACATCCCCAACGTTTGGAACTATGGGTAAGACCCCTATTGAGAAATAATCACAAATAAAGACCTTTGCATAATTCCAACTTCTCGTCTTTTTGTGTCTTCGCAATCACTTTTTATGTTTTTTCTGTCTCATCGGGCAGCAGTTTGAGCCTCCATAATTAGCTTATTGTTCCCCTTTCTGCCCTTTTAGGGGTTCTTTTGATGTTCTTACCCTCTATTCTATCATTGCTGCCGCCTTTTTCAGGTTGAACGCCATTGCGTTTAAGAGAAACTCCATATTCCCCTTCTTGAGTCCCTTATACCTCATTCGGAAGAACTGATAACCCCTTTTCAATGTTCCTATGCTCTGTTCGACCTTATATCTTACCGAGCTTATGAGCCTGTTGATAATGCGCTGTGCAGGCGTGAGGGGTTTGTTCCGTGCAGCCTTGTGCATGATGCCGTCTATGAGCTTTTTGTCTGCAAGTATGTTTCTGTTCCCTGCACTTGCGTATCCCTTGTCGGCAAAGACAGGCGACCCTTCGGGAAAATGGGATTCATTGATGACCCTTTCAAGTTCCTTGGTATCGGCAGTGCTGGCAGGTGTGACGTGTCCTCCCAGGATAAACCCTTCTTTAGCGTCAACGGATATATGACCCTTGTATCCGTAGTAAGCCCTCTTTCCTTTTTTGATCCAGTTTGCATCGGGGTCGTCGGAGTATGTTACGACCGAGGCAGGCATCTCTGATTTTTCCTCCATGCGGTCTTCAGGCATTAACTCTGTAACCTTCCTTGGTCTGCGTGAGGACTCTACGATGGTCGCATCAACAATAGCGCCCTTTTTTACCATCAGGCCTTTAAATTCGATCTGAGAGTTTATTTCCTCCATCAGTTTTTCGTAGAGGTTAAGTTCAAGGAGATTATTCCTGAATCTGCATATGGTAGAGTAATCGGGCATTGGACTTGATATGGAAAATCCTGTAAACAGGATAAATGAGATGCGGTCTTTTATTGCTACCTCTGCTTGCGGGTCACTTAATCCGTTCCATCTCTGCAGTAATAGAAGTTTAAACATAGGTAATGCCGGATATGCCGGTCTTCCATCAGCGCTTGCAACCTTTTTATATTTTTTGTTTAAAAGGCTTTCAATATTCTTCCAGTTAATGAGCATATCGATCTTTTCTAAAAACGAGTTCGTATATCCTCTCTGTTCTATAAAATAATCGGCAAAACCTTTTGAGGTGAATTTATCTGTCATGGGGAGGTCTCCTTGGGTTTGATATTCACCATTATACCATATATATCATATAGTTACAAGACATTTAAGGTTAATTTACCGTGCAAAGGTCTTAAATAATATTATCGATATGAGAATATATCAAGGGGATTCTTAATTATGTGGTCTTAAAATGGTGTCTGTATTTTTTTGCGGCTGATTATGGATTTGCCGACACAGTGTCGGCAAATTACTGGAAGGGATCTTTGGATATTACGTTTAAAAAATGTCCGATATCCAAATATTTCATTAATAGATCCATAAGTTTACTTCACGAAGCAAGCATAGGGCTTTTTGCTTGAAGTTGAGGATTTGCAGAAAGCATGCGTGATAGTCTTTTATGCTACCTTTTAGGAGATACTGGTTTCCCCATCTTTATTCTTTGAAGGGTTTTTCGGATGCTGCCCGTTTTCCTGCGATATGGCCAAAGACCCATGCTTCCGGATAATTGGAGCCTTCCTGGTAAAGAAAGCCGAAGAATGATCCCAATTCGCCCGCAGCATAAAGTCTCGGTATGGGTTTGTCGTAGGGGTCCAGTACCTGGCCATATTTATTGTGTTTAGGTCCCCCCTGAGTATTGACAAGGGCAAGTCCCATTTCAAGGGCATAGTATGGAGGTTTTTCTATCGGTGCCATCGAATCACTGTTTCTATTGAATGCGAGGTCCTTGCCGGTAATACAATAGCTGTTGAATCTGTTGATCGTTTCTTCCAGGCCTTTAGAATCTACTTTGACCTTCCCGGCCAGATCGGCAATGGTATTTGCCTTAATGATCCATCCTTTCTCCATATCCATGTTCTTATCATTGTTCCAATCATAAATATTATGGACGTTAGCATAACCGAATTGCCCAAACCCTTCGCGTCTAATAGGTCCACCCATTTGGTAAGTTTTTTCATCAAGAATCAGATAAGCAGGCACGTTGGAGTATTCAGTGTGCTCGTGGTCGAAATAGAGGATACTCAGGGTGTTTTTCGTGTGAGGCACCGTATTTGTTTCTCTCATAAACCTCTTTCCGTATTTGTTTACGTAAATATATCCATGACCTTGCGCCAACCTTGGAGAGATTGCACCGATAGCTACCCCGAATTTTTTGCTTGGCTCCTTGGCGCAAAAGCCGGCCCATTGCAAAGAAGCCGTATGCCATAGATAAGAGCCGGCTGCCGATGCCATTTTCAGGCCATCTCCTGTATTGCCGGGGTTTCCTAAAGGGAAAATAAAATCTCTTAATCCAGGAAAATTGTAGTACCCGAACATTTCAGGGTTATTTTCGTATCCTCCGCAAGACAACACAACTCCTCTTCGAGCCTTAATATAAATCTCCTTCCCTTCGCTCTCTGCTTTGACACCCACTATATCACCCGTTTCGCAAGATTGAACAAGGCTTTGGGCAGATGTTTTGAGCATTGCTTTTATTCCCCGTTTCCTTACGAGCCCTGAGAGAAATTCAAATCCATCTTTTCCGGATGGATTAAACCTGAAAGTTGAAAGATTTGCCTTCTGCAAAGCAGGAAAAGTTGAGTGCCACTTTATAGGAGGTTTGTGTTGAGCACCGAGCTTATCGAGTAGATCATATACCCCGACCATCGCTTCCGCAAAGCCTTGGAGCATGTCTTCATCGACAGTGCCAAAAGATAGCTTCCGGTAGTAATCAATTGCTTCGGGGATGCCATTTGGAATAGCCATTGCCCCGAAGCAAACGCCGCTGTTTCCTCCAGCCATAGGCATCTTTTCAAGAATGATGATCTTGGCTCCAGCATCGTGGGCTGCTATTGCCGCATTTGCTCCTGCTGCCCCGTACCCGATAACCACGACATCTGAAATATGGTCCCATTTCGGGACCTGTTGCAGGTTTACGGTCATTGCTTCTGCGGCACCCAATCCTGCCATCCCGATAGCACCAATTCCTGCCACAGTTCTTTTGAGAAATGTTCTCCGGTTTATTTCTTTATTATCTATTATTTTATTCATTTTGCTCAACCCCCTTATAAGTAAGAGTAAAAAGCGTATAAGTCCTTCAATAATACGTATTCCACTTCACTGCTTTTAAAACAGGACGACACTATATTTACCCGTCTCAAATAGACTTTATTTACGCACTTAATCCCGGTCATTCTACCCTTTTATTTATTATTCTCCAGTGTTAATTTATTATCAATTAAAAAAGTTTCAAGCAGAACAAAATAATTGAATACCGGTAGATATCTTGTATGGTTAGCTGATAAGGATTTTGTTCGTTTCAGGAAGAAAGGAGGGGGTGGTTGGACGGAGACATAGGGGCATCGCCAATATTTCAATATCTCCCTATTGCCGATTAGAAATTCTATGCCGGATTTGTGAAAAGATCATCGCTCCCCCATCTAATGTATTTCGCCCCATGCACCTTCCTGACTTGCAAAGTTGAATTGAATATTTTATTCTCCAACTTTTCCTAAACATTTGCAAATCTTTTCTTTCCCACTATAACCGTTGTGGCCATCCCTGTGTTTTTTAGCAATACGTCAAATTCTTTCCGATTTATGATTTGCTATATACTATTTTCCCGCCTTCGGCAGGATTAAACCGTAACAGCCTTATTTTTTTAATTCTCCCGTTTTCCTTTTGTATCTTGTCTTCATGTTTCCCCTCTCAACCTGTGGTGGTTTATGTACAAACTGAGCATTATTGTCTTTTTTCTTGAGGATATAAAGCAATTCAGTTACAATTGATACAGGTAATCAGAAATGGAAAGAGAGAAATTGTTTAAGACAGTAGTGTCAGCCCTTGTAAAACATGGGATAAAGAAAATTGCTGTGTTCGGTTCTTACGCAAGAGGTGATATGACCAGTAAGAGCGATCTTGATATAATTGTACATTTTACAGGAAGAAAAAGTCTCCTTGATATCGTGAGAATTGAAAGAGAATTGTGTGAAAGCACCGGTGTAAAGATAGATCTTCAAACCGAGAAATCGTTGAGCCCCCATCTGAAGCCTTACATTGACAAAGAACTGTTGGTGCTCTATCAATGACCACAATTATTGTAGCCGTCTTTGCGTGTTTAAACATGCATCCGAAAACATCTCGCTGGAAGACTGGCTCGTTGAAATATAAATACGTCCCCAAAGTTCCTCCGCAAGTCTGAAACATTGTAAAATGAAGCGGTTAAAACTGTTTTAACCGCAGATGAAATCTCCGTAAAGTCAATCCAGATGGCACTTTGCGCGCTCTGCCTTTTAAAACCTATTTCTAAATTTCAAACGCCTATTCATACCAATATAACTATCTTTACCCCGCTAAAAAATCACTGTTAAACCTCTAAAAAATGCAGCTAAATTTTGCCGGTGGAAACTATGCGGGTCATGCATGCGGGAGACCTTTTTTTATTTTGCATCCACTGTGGATGCAAAATAATATTTCCCCGTAAACCCTTATCCTGCCTTGTTTTGTATCCTATAGGTTTAAAATAAAAAATAACTTTAATCAGTCATTATTCTTTTAAATTTGATAAACCTAAAAAGAATTGTAAAGCTGGTGGAGATATCCACAAAACATTTTTGCTGACACATTGTCAGCAAATGCCAATATTCTCGTAAAGTAAAGATGGAGGCTGTTTTACATGAAATTACATTTTAAGTAAAAAAGGTTGGGGTCAAATCTTTACGGCCTGTTGCCCAAATCCCCTTAACCTTTGCGAGGGTAGTCCAACTATTTTGCTACAATGTCCACAATAGTATACAATAAACTGGCATTTTATGCCTTCATATGATACAATAACTCATCTCAACTACAAGGAGATACAT
>JAPLKC010000107.1:0-1628 GCA_026388255.1 Pseudomonadota bacterium
CTGCGCCGCTTCTTGGCATTTCTTCGTCTTTTATAAAGACAATACTTTTTGGAACCTTGAAGCCTGCGATCTTGCCCTTGCAGTGGCTTGTAATTTCTTCAGGTGTTGAGGTCTGACCTTCATGTAATACCACGACTGCCATTACCTGTTCGCCCCATTTTTCGTGAGGTACGCCGATGACTGCAACATCTTTTACCTTCTCGTGGCCACCCACGATATTCTCTACTTCTGAAGGGAAGATGTTCTCGCCGCCGGAGATAATCATGTTTGCCTTTCTGTCAACGAGATAGATATATCCTTCTTCATCGCGGTATCCCATATCGCCAGCGCTGAAGTATTCTCCCTTCATCGCTGCTTTTGTCTTTTCGGGCTCTTTCCAGTATTCTTCAAAAAGCATTGGGCTTCTTGAGTAGAGTTCGCCCACCTCGTTCGGTTTCGTTACAAGGTTTCCGTCCTCATCGTAGAATTTAATATAGTCGGTACCGATAACCTCGCGACCGCATGAGCCAAGTTTTGTAAGCTGCTCATTTGGTTTGAGAACTGTTACAATGCCTGATTCTGTAGAGCCATATGCTTCATTAAGTTCTGAATTGGGGAACATCTTCAGAACGCCAAGCTTTGTATCTCTTCTTGCCGGGGCAGAGGAGATAAGTAGTTTCTTAACGCATGACAGATCATATTTCTTCTTCACATCATCCGGTAGTGCAAGCATCATGATGTAATGGGTTGGAACCAGCGATGTAAAGGTGACTTTGTAGTCAGAGAAGGTCTTTAACAGATACTCAGGGTTAAAGCTCACCATGTTGTATGCCATAACAGTACCGCCGACCCAGGTAGCAACAAATGAATAGAAGAGAGAGTTTACGTGACAGCATGGCATGACGAGAAGATTGCAGTCATCATAATTGAACTGGTGATCAAATATCTGGATGAAATACTGGGCAAAGAGATTGGCATGTGTCTTTACGACACCCTTTGGCCTGCCCGTTGTTCCACCTGTATACATGATAACCCATGGATCGTCGGCATCTACTACGGTTGCCGGTTCTTCCGGGCTCGCTTTTGCCAGCGCTTCTTCGTAAGAAACAAAGCCATCATACTTCTCATTATCCAAGGCAAAGGAGACATACTTCTCGACGGTAGTGAGGTTTTTCTTCATTTCATTAATCTGGTTGATCCAGGGAAATTCTTTACCGTCTGCTCCGTCTTTCCCGCCCTGTACGATAAAAACTTTTGCCTCACAGTGATTTGTGATATATTCCATATCTACAGGCGCAAGCCTGAACATAAGCGGTACGCAGATAAATCCGCCCTTCGCAGCCGCTGCATAGATCTCCATCCATTCCACACAATTGTATGCAAGGACTGCAAACCTGTCGCCCTTCTTCATGCCCATATCGGCAAGTGCATTTGCAAGCCTGCATGATCTCTCGTCCCACTGTTTAAATGTATAAGCCTTGTACAAGTCCTTAATGCCGATCTTGTTAGGAAATTTTAAGGCATTTACCCTTACCACGTCTTTTGCTGTTAACCAGCGTCCGTTCCTCATGTTTCGTCCTCCTACGATTATTTTTTAATGATAAATTGTTCTATAAAAACTGCTTTTACTCAACAAGCTCCAGAAAATG
>JAPLKC010000107.1:1633-2493 GCA_026388255.1 Pseudomonadota bacterium
AGCTCCAGAAAATGGTACACCTTCTGTGGCATCTTATTTCTCAGAACATTGTCGATTAAATTTATCATGCAACCAGGACATGCAGTAACGACTATATCTGCGCCTGTTGCTTTGATGCCGTCCATTTTTTTATCTGCAATCTTCTTTGTAAGGTCATAGTGATAAACGCTAAAGGAACCGCCCATACCACAGCACATATCAGCATTGGGCATTTCAACATATTTCAAACCTTTTAAAGCCTTCAGGATCATCCTTGGCTGGTCTTTAATGTTCTGATACCTTACAAGGTGGCACGGGTCGTGCCATGTGGCCGTCTTACCTTCAAATTCCTTTTTCAGTTTGAATTCTTCCAGTGGTACCTTCATAACATCAATAATAAACTCGGTGCTGTCTTTTACCTTCTTTTCAAATTCTTCATATCTTTTTTGCTGATCTTCATTGTCCGGGAGGTACTTCTGATTTTTTGCTGATCTTCATTGTCCGGGAGGTACTTCTGATAATCCTTCAAAGTCGAGCTGCACGTAGCGCAACCTGTTACGATATAATCTACATCTTTAAATGCTTTAATGTTTTTTTCTGCAAGCATCCTGCCTGTCTCAAAATCACCGCTGAAGTAAATGGCAGCACCGCAGCAGTTCTGACTTTCGGGAACAACCACTTCAATGCCCTTTTTTGTCAAGAAATCAATAATCTTCAGCCCCAGCTCAGGGTATATAAAATCCATTGCACACCCCATAAAGAAGCCAACCTTCATTTTTGCTGCCTGACCGTTCTGTGGCTTATAGACAGGTTTAACCATATCACGTAGAAACTTGTCAGCAAGTGCAGGAATATTCCTTCCCTGACCAAGCGCCTTCAAA
>JAPLKC010000108.1 GCA_026388255.1 Pseudomonadota bacterium
GTTTCCGTAGTCGATATTCTCTCCAGCAGAAATGTCCCATTTGCCGTATCGGTTTAGTCTATCTACTAAAGTTGACTTATCGCTCCCGGTGTGTCCGATTGCCCCAGTTCTTGCCTGATCCCTTGCATGGTCACGCGCAGCAAGCGTAAGTCCTTTCTTTGGGGACAGCGAAGACAAAGGTTTTGTGACTTGAAGTTTTTTAATACATTCATCAAGTGCACGAATCCCTTCATTGGTTAAGATGGCAATCTCGCCCGGATATCGTAAGAGTTTATTGCGATAGTATGATCGAAGTGGCACTAAGAAGCTGCGGGCGTATTCCGCTGGGTTGGTCCGCACCATGTTAATTTCGATGATTACTTGTCTTTCACTATCAGTTAGGTACTCAACGCCTGCAGTTGTATCGACTGTCTCCTTTTTCCATTTAGGGGACATTGAGTCCGGCGGCGCTTGACCCGCATTGTGCCTGGTTTTATCATTCTTAGCCTGTGCCGTGGACCCTTTGCCTTCGGTGCTATTTGCCGGTGAATGTGTAGAGCTATTGACATCCGAAAGTGCGTTATTGATGGACCCGCAATAGACCAACAGAGCAAGAACTAGTAGGACAACAAAACGCCCTGTATACACTGGCAACCTCCCGTAGGAATTATATCATTTAGAACCATGTAACAATTAATCTGCTGCAAGCTACAATGTGTAAAATATTATGGTTAACGGGCTGTATTGTCAAGGACAAGGAAATTCTTATAATAACAAAGTCCTAAGGATGAAACCTATTGAAATTCGTAAGATACGGGTGTCATTACTAATTGTAGCAAGTACCATAACCTTATAATCGTAATGTTGTGTTGCTCGCTACATAACATTAAAGTTTGTTATTTGCAGGAACAATAGAGATCATAAAGAAGAAAACAGCAACCTCGGCGAGAAGAATCACGTATTCTTATCATGTTTGCATTAAATCTCCCGTTGTGAAATTGCGATTCAATTTCAAGCTAAAACATTCATGCTGGTTATCAATTGCCGGTTGAAAGGCTGAACAATTGGCAGCCCCTGCAAAAACTACATTACAGGAAGACACCCAGGCTTTGCAGGAACAGAAAATAAGCTGTCAATACTCTTGCACATTTCAAACCGTATTCAATAAGCTCCCTCGAATGGGCATGACGTAGATTTGTATTTGAAAGCAAGTACACTTCCAATTTGATCAAAACCGTTGCAGGAAACACTTCTTGCTTACTTGATGTAATGAGCGCCCCGGCTCATATGGTTTTTGAATGCGGATTGAGCCACTATGAATGCTGTCCTGACTCCGTTTCTAAGATTGATCACCGCAGGAACAAGGTGTGCCCTTCTGTAAAAATCGTCTATCCTGTTCTTGAGATAGCCAAGATCTGATTTTGCCCTCTCCAGTCTCTTAATTGTCCTTATAATACCTACGTAATTCCACATTGTGGACCTTATGCTCACCCAGTCCTGCTGGATAAGCGCCGGGTCAACCTCTTCTTCCCGTTCCGGAAAACGCCACGGGGGGATTTCCGACTCTTCATACGGTTTTTTATTATCAAAGTGTTCAACTATATGTTGGGCAGATCTTATTCCCCACACCAGTCCTTCAAGGAGCGATGTGGAGGCAAGCCTGTTTGCGCCATGTATGCCCGTTGCCGTCACCTCCCCGGCAGCATAGAGATTATTGAGAGATGTCCTTCCCCAGACATCCACCTGAACACCTCCGCAACTATAGTGAGCAGCAGGCACAACCGGAATCGGCACCTTCTGAATATCAATATCAAGGGACAGACAGCGTTTATAAATAGTGGGGAAACGTTTCTTGATATTTATATCCGTATATGAGGCAATATCAAGATAGACATATGAATCGCCTCTCTTTATCATCTCTTCATATATGGCCCGCGACACCTCGTCTCTCGGCGCAAGGTCTCCCAGTGAAGAATACTTGTCCATAAAAGGTATATCATCTTTTGTTTTAAGCTTTGCGCCCTCACCCCTCAACGCCTCTGAAATGAGAAATCCGTCAGCGTCTTTATGGAAAAGGCTCGTTGGATGGAACTGAATGTACTCCA
>JAPLKC010000109.1 GCA_026388255.1 Pseudomonadota bacterium
CTGCAATGTGCGCTGTGATAGGCGGATGCACCTACTGTTTTGGGCAATGCCCCACAGGTTTTTCTGTGGACGATGAGGAATCATTGCCGGAAGGGTGGGTGTATCTTGGGCAGGGGATAGACAGCATATCGGTGTGGGGAGATTCGGGAAGTAGAATAGGGCGCGGTACATGGGCAAAATTCTATGTTGTGACAAAGCCATCGACAATAGAAAGAGTCTTTCTCCGCTCGGACAGCACATGTAATATGAATGATGTACAAAGATGGCTGCAGGAATGTGAAGTTACGGATTATGCAAAATGTAAAAGTTCATGCACCGGTTGCACGTGGCTCATACAAGACTCGGAGGAAACAGGCAATACATATACTCCCACCTGCGAGGATCATGCAAGCGCGTTAACCACAGGGTATACGATATGTCCTCCGGGTGACAATTCTGCAACTGCAACCATCAACGATACCCTGTCTACGCCGACTCCCCTGACAGACACTTTCACGACTTATGAAAACGGGCTGCCGATTACGTGGCAGACTGTAAACGGCGGTCCGGGCATACGGGAAGGGTTTGATTTATGGTGTTCCAGAATAAAATTTTCGTGCAGCGAAAACACAAACAACTGCCAGACGCTTATTGACGAGGGGTGCGTACATTACAGTTCGCAATGTCTGGATGCACAATGTACCCAGTATGAGCACACATACAAGTGCGGTCCAGAAAGAATAACAAAATATACTGTTGCTTACAACTGCTCGGGAGAGATTCGCTGCATAGGCACTGAATGTGCCGATGCGTCATACGATGCAAACTTAAACCTGGGCAAGGCGTTAGCGGCGGGGGAAATTCTCAATATGGCGAGGGTGGATTCAATGCCGAATGGCGGGGATTTACAGATATTCCCGGGTAAGGCGATGGAATGTCAGGCAAGCCCGGAAAACTGTTGCAGACCTACCACAATGGGAATGTCCATCGGTGATTATGTGAGCATGGCAAGCAGTATGTACAGTATGTATAATTATGCCAGTTTGGGCGTTGAAGGAGTGGCGGCATCGTATGCAAGTACAATTACAGCCAGTGCAAATACCCTTGCTACCCAATTAGGATACGGTGCGGCGACCACAGTGGCAATGGAAGAAGCGGGTGTGTGCATAACCCAAACCACAATAACATCCGCTTTTGGCACAACGACCATGACAACGACAATGACGGGCGGGACGACGGCAGCCACGACAGTTGTAGCTCCGTCGTTGGCGATCTCAGCATTGGGAACCGTTGTGTCGGTAGTGGGTGTGCTATATTTGGCATATTCGATAGGGAAAATGGTTTATGATATAACGTTTGCATGTACGGAAGAGGATATGGAAACGTCATTAAAGCTCGGGTTCAAACTATGTCATTTAGTGGATGTCAAGAGAGACAAAAAACTCCTGCTCTTCACAAAGAAGACTAATAGATATTGCTGTTTCAACAGTATCCTTGCCAGAATAATACATGAGCAGGGTCGGCCACAGTTAGGGATGTTATGGGGGGGAGGTAATTCCCCGCTTTATTGCAGGGGATTTACTGTTCAGGAGCTTGCATCGTTAGATTTCTCCCAAATGGACTTGACTGAATATACGCAGTATATTACGAGTAAGGTTGAACTTACGCCGGAAGAGATTGAAAATATTTCAAATTCAGTGAAGGCAAAGTTTGAATAGGAAAGAATTGTGGTATTGGCGAGACAATGACGACAATAATAACTTCCGTAGTCAATAGTTTTGATCAAATAGGACTTGTTCCTGCCTTGATCTATTGATAACCGAATGAAATGTGCAAGCACCTGGCGACTTGTTTTCTGTAATAGCAGACTACGGCTGTACTTCCGAAGTTAATACTTTTGGTCAAACAAGGAGTATACTCGCTTTCAAATCTGCAATCAGGGTTCTGGCTGGATTTATTGATTACCGTTTATAAGGCGCACCCCTCATGGTCTGAGAAAATACCTTTTTTATGGTAGGAATTATTAGATCTTACTCCCGCTTATTATTTCCTTGTAATGGCGTTTTTCACAAAGAAATAATTCATACCATTTCGAATGACAATCTTAAGCGTCATAGATAATGATCTTTCCATATAAGGTAACAATGAATTTTGGTACGTATAGAAAGTGGTAATTGTTGTTCTTGGCTTAATATCAATTTTAAGGGCTTTTTATTGACTCCTTAATGACCTCTCAATGATTTAATTCTTTAGCATTTACATGCCTTTCACATCAAATCCAATAAACTGCACTACTGTTGTTTGCTCACTGATTCCTCAGCCTCTTGAGTCTTTGATGGCGTAGACCATTGATAATATAACATTTAAAGACCATTTTCGGCCCTGTTTATTGATATTAAGCCTTGTTCTTCAACTTTTGCAAAGCTATTTGTTTGTGAAACGGCCACTTTATTACCTCTGCCGTAGATTTAAAATGATGGTTTAAAATGTCGCTTATTGAGGAATCCACCGAGGCGTGGTCCCAAGAGTTATCGCATGGTTTTGTTTCGGCGATTATTGTGCGCTACCAGTCTCAATTTTTCAACCGAAATGCTTGCCCTTATTCCTAGGAAAAAGAGACAAGTCTTTTCATCGAGACTATCTGAGAATAGACTTTCGGCGCAGTATCCGATCAGGCCCAAGATGGCCATGCCATCCTCGGGACTACCTTCAGGAAGACACAGGTTTTTTGGGAGCTGGGGATTCAGGAGGAGTGGTTCTTCCGAAAGTGGTATCCTCAAGCTTTTCAATTTCGGTTTTCTCGCATTCAGGGCAGTCAGGCGGCTCTTCGGCTCCAGGTATGGCTACGAAGGAGGTTCCGCACTTCCTGCATATATGTTCCTCGACCATGGTCTCATCTCCCATTCGGTAGATTCATTTACATAGAGTATTTTTATCTTCTTTGTCAACCGGCCCCGGTACGCGTTCTGTTGCCCGGATATATGGAAGGTTCACGTGGGCTATTTTCATTGGTTTCTAACTGTGCTTAAAATGCCGGTTCAAGGCTGACTTGTTAGGCACCGGTTTTTTTATAGTGAGCTCTTATAGAGCATTTAGTGCTTGCCACCGATATACAACATTATGGGGCAATAACATGCTGGCAACCTGTTGGAAATGTTAGGATGTCTCCTTTGATTCCCCTTCAGAATTACTTTACAAAATCCTTTGCCTTGTCTCCCCGCAGATATTCCGCGAGACCCAAGAGGCCGTCTTCGAGATATTTCGCCTTGAACCCTTTTGTTTTCAGATAAACCATGGCGATGGTAGCACGGTCCTTGTGGGGACACGCCGTTACGATAATCTTGTTTTTATCCAATTCGTTCAGGCGTTTCGGAAGTTCATTAAGCGGAATATTAACGGCAAACCCCATTCGCCACGCCTCAAATTCTTCTTTAAAGCGAATGTCTATAAACTGGATCTTTTTTTCTTTTATGAGTTTTACGAGTTCCCTGCTGTCGATTTTCATGTCTTTTCGCTCTTGATAGCTGAAATTTAAAATATATTGTTCCAGATTGTTTTCTTCAGGATATGCTGCCGAAGAAAAACACATCAATAGTAAACAGCTTGCCAATACCACTCTCTTCATATTTTACCTCCATATCTTAAATTGCCATCTTCCATTTCGGGATGGTACTTCTGTTGTTTGTTGGCAAATATACCAACAAACAAAAACACTGTCAATAGAGTATGACAGACAATAAGCATGAGAAACGTTCGACTCCTCTAAAAATAGTACCTTACCCTGAAATCTATCCGGTAATCGTTCTGTTTTTCACCATATTCGCTGCCTCTGGTGCCGACAATCGGTCCTCCTCTTAACCGGAGTTCAAAGTTTGTGATACCGGTATAGAGAAGTTCAGGCATAAGGGTGAAGCTTTTATCATCAGTATCGGCAATCAACGTGATTGCCGGTGTCCAGTAGAGGATATCAAAGGGGTCTTTCTGACTGATACGGAGATAGAGATAATGCATTCCCGGATTCATCCGTCCATAGGCATTCTGACTGAGGTTGATTGCCTTGTCGAGCATGACCGCATTCCCTTTCGAAGTATACAGGGCATACCCATTATCGATAAAGGAGAAGTAGTCCCTCATCTCTTTAGGGCTGTA
>JAPLKC010000110.1 GCA_026388255.1 Pseudomonadota bacterium
AATGCATTCTTTGGCGCCGAACAAAGCGCTGGAGATATAAGATATGTTGTCAAAAGCAATTTTCATTAGCCACGCGGTAGCTAACAAGGGACTTGCGGATAAACTGGTAGACCTGTTAGAAACAGGAATTGGGATATCTGATTCTGATATTTTTTGTTCTTCTTTGGAGGGTCTTGGTATACCTAGCGGTACTAATTTTGTTGATTTCATACGTAAACAAATCAGCGAGCCCAAAGCAGTAATTCTCCTTCTTACACCTGAATATTTTAGTAGTAGTTTTTGTTTATGCGAATTGGGTGCATCTTGGATTCTTTCACACAAAATTATTCCTCTGTTGGTACCGCCGTTAGAATACCACGATGTTAAAGCCGTTCTAACTGGAGTCCAAGTCCTCAAAATTGAAAGGAAATCTGATTTAAATGAAATGCAGAACGAAATAACTCTCGCTCTTAATAAAAAGGGGAAGCCTTTCGCGCGTTGGGAAGTCAAGCGCGATAAGTTCTTGGAAGAATTATCTGGTTATTTGAATTCTTGCATTCCGTTAAAAAGTATATCAAAGAAAGATTTTGAGATCATTGAAAGTAAATATAAGGAAGCAGTCGAAGAGATCAAATCAATGGAGGAAGAAATAAATCAAAAAGATGTTCTGATTGATAATCTTAAACAAGCCAAAGATTCAAATGCTGTAAAACAGATAGTCTATGAATCTATTGATTCTAAAGATCAATTTGAAGAGCTTATAAAAGGAGCCAAAAAAGCTTTAGAACCATTGCCTCCTATCGTCTGTGAAGCTTTATATTATCATTTTCGTGATGAAAGGTTGCCATGGCCTGGTTTTGGTGGTGATTATGAAAGAGACCAAATAAAGCATGCTGTTGAGCAAGATTTTCTCGAAGATAGGGATGATGGTGTGGATGTTTGGAGTTGCCCCTATCAAACCGGACACCCTTCTATCTTATTTAACTCCCTTCTGTACTCCCTCGGTGATTTCATCTTCAATCCCTTATGGGGATGATATTCGTTGTAATCTTCAAACCAGTGGGGAAGACATTCCATAACTGTCCGTGCATCTGGTATATCGTTTATGTGTACATAATCCCGTTTAAACGTTTTGATAAAGGACTCGGCCATACCGTTTGATTCAGGACTGTGATATGGAGTTGTGCAGACTTCAAGGCCCACCATCCTGGCAAAGCGGATGGTGCCATGGGCGGTATAAGCAGAACCGTTGTCGGTAAGCCATTGGATTCTGCGAGGAAGTATGTCTGCTTTGCCGAAGCGATATTCAATTGATTCTGCCATGAGGTCTTTCACCATCTCAGCGGTTATTCCTTTTGTAGTAGCTATGTAGCTCATAACCTCCCTGTCGGAGCAATCCATGGCAAAGGCAACACGGACCTTCTCTCCATTAAAGCAGAGTATCTCAAAGCCATCGGAACACCAGCGCATGTTACTGGTAAGGGTAATTATCGTCCCTGTATGGAGACGTGTTGGTCTTCCGGTGCATTTCGGCAGAAGAAGATGATTGACCCTCATGATCCGGTATATCCGTTTATGGTTTACCTTCTGTTCAAGTTTACGGTTAAGAAGAGCTGTCACTCTTCTGTAGCCGTATGTAGGTTTCTCATCGGTAATCTCCCGGATAAGGGACAAATATGCAGCATCATCCGGTTTCTTGTTATATCTGCTCCTTCCGGTCTTTCCTCGTGCATACTGATTGGAGCGTGATACTGCCAGGGCATCGGTGACTGTCTTCATGGGGTAGCGTCCTTTCCGGATAAGGGAGACCACAATATCAGTTTTTTTTCATGGGCAATCTCGATGGCATCCCTTAAGATCTCCACTTCCATGGTTTTTTTACCGAGTAAGCGTTGCAGTTCCCGTATCTGCGACTTTAGCTGTCTCACTTCAGAGATGGGGACAACAGCTTCTTCCGATCCGGCGGCTACAAGAGCTCCTTCATGTATGAGACGTCTCCACTTGAAGAGCTGGTTGGGATGGACTCCATACTTTCTTGCAACGGAAGACATGCTGTTGCCGGATTGTTCTGCCTCCGCTATCATGGCCCTTTTCTGTTCCGCGCTCCAATACCTTCTTCTCTCAACTGATGTAATGATCTCTACCGGACTCATATCTCTCCTTTCTTTGATTATAGTAATAACTTTATGGCTATTACTACAATTTATTTTGGTTGTATGAGTGTCCGGTTAAAACGGGGGCTACTCCAATGTTGTCGAGAGAGATCCGAAAATATCTAATGCAATTATTGCTCTCAATGAAATTCGACAATTCC
>JAPLKC010000111.1 GCA_026388255.1 Pseudomonadota bacterium
ATATTTTCAGCTATGTATGATTATATTCGATTATATCTGCGGGCGATACCGTGTTTTCTTCTCGTACTATAACTTCCTGTACCTTGTTCCTCTTCCCATTCCAATTCTCTCGATCTTTTTGAGAGTAAGCAATCGGTTGAGAGCCTGAAGCACCGTCGGTTTTACTATCTTGGTTTCCCGGCAAATTTCAAGAGGAGTTGCCTCCGGGACCTTTTGCAGATAATTCCAGACTTCCAATTGTTTCGGGGAAAGCAGCTTTTCCACATTCTCGGTTTCCAGTAATTCAATGGCCATCTCGGATTGTTTGAGCAGAATATCCAAGAAGAAATTGAGCCAGGGGAAAATATTCTCGGTTTTTTTACCGAAACTCTTCTGGCTTTTGACAAGCGCAAGATAATAGTTGTTTTTATTATCCTCCACTATCTTCTCGTGCGAAACATACGGCATGAAAGCATAGCCTTCCTTGAGAAGCAGCAGATTCGTCAGAATGCGGGAGACCCTTCCATTACCATCCTGAAAAGGGTGAATTTTAAGAAACTCTACCAGAAAGTTGCCGATTATAAGGAGGGGGTGATATTTCTTTTCATCAAGAGCCTCTACTGCCCAATCCATAAGCTCCTGCATTTCTTTGGGAGTAAGATAGGCTTTGGTAGGTTCAAATACGATACCGATGCTCTTGCCGTTTTGATCGAACATTTCGACAGCGTTTTCGGTTTTTTTGTAATCCCCTCGATGCCTTTGATCCTTTCCTACATATTTGAGCAACTGATTGTGGAAGTGCTTGACTGTGCTTTCACTGAACTTAATAGACTTCCAGGAATCAAATACATTATGAAGCAGTTCATAGTATCCTTGCACTTCCTGCGAATCTCTATCGGTAAACTTTTTTGTCGTCACACCCTGCATCAACTTTTCAATTTCTTTATCTGTGAGTTTTGCTCCTTCAATACGTGTAGAAGCTCCGGTGGAAGTAACCAAAACAGACCGTTTTAAGCGGCCCAAAGTTTGCGGGTTAATTTGCAGCCCACCAATCCAGCGCCCTTTGATTTCATCAATCTTGGCTATTTTTGATAAAACCTCAGAAGGGATGTGAGATAGTCTTTTGTCGAGTTTGGTCATAATCTTTTGCATATTGCTAACTATATTCGATTATATGCGATTATATTCTATTTGTCAAGTCTGTCCAGAAAGTTGCAATGTACAGCAGTGTATATTTCTCGTAATATACTCAAAAAGTATATTTGAAGAAATTTGAAGGAGTCCATAAATTGTTGCCTGCGTTTTACATCGGAAGAAACGATAATTTGATGGCAAGTTTTTTACGAACACAACAATTTCAAGTTTCAAATGAAAGCCATAACACTGTATTGTTATTTTCTATTTACTCCTCACGCAAACAATGAGATCAAAAAAAGACGTTAATTTATTCTCACTTTTTCTTTGGTGGATTCTTTATCGTCTCAACAAGAGCGCCATATCTGCAGAACTCTTTGGCAGAGACTCAAAAAACAAGAGGAAGTCTAACTCTGAAGGTGGCACAAATGAGTGGGGGCAGGTCAGGAGAGAATGTCACAGTTTCTATGGTATTTCATTTTTTACTTTCGGGTGCCACATCATCTATTGTCTCCAGATATCCCATTTTCCTCTTTTCGATTTCTGCCATGTCAAATCTTTTATCAGGCTTTATCGGGGTCAGATGTTCCTTCTTATCCTTGCGTCCCGCAATCTTAATAATAAAAGATTGAAAACTCTTGTTCCTATGGAGGGTATCCATTATGAACCCCGACTCCTTCAGCAGGTTGACAACAAGCCTTGTTGCCGCTTCTTGCTCTGATTTATAGACAAACATGAGGTCTATTACCATCTTATCGTTACAGATGTTCCTGGCGAGTTCATAAAGATACGTATGTCGTGCATAGATGACCCCCTTGAAAGAGAACACCTTATGCTTTACTTGATCTTTCGCTATGTTTATATCGGGCAGCATTCTTCTAATAAACTCATCGACACTAAACCATTCTTTGAACGGTATGATGTCATAACCGCTCGTGAACCTCACAAGCTCCATCTCCCGTGCCCTTCTGTCTGCCTCCTTCAAAAGGTTGGTGAACTGATCCTTGCTCGATGCATGATGTTCCTTTACCGCAGCGATGGCATCTTTTTTCCAAAAAACATCAACGTCTGTGAGCAGTTCTGCCAGTTTGTCCGCAGATATCGTCGAATGATTCAATGTGTTATATTTTCCGCTCTCCACGTATTCCGGTATTTTGCCTATATCATGGGCGAGCCCTGTTATGAGCGCCTTCGGTACAGACAATTCGTAATCGGCGTTATCTTCCTTCAGGATACTTATAAGATTTCTGGTAACGCTGTATGTATGTTCCTCCAATGATACATTGTTAAGATAGTCCTTCACCGATCTCAAAT
>JAPLKC010000112.1 GCA_026388255.1 Pseudomonadota bacterium
CCTACCCATACGAGATCACGAAAGAATTCTCAAATGGAGATGGTTCGCCTCAAATCATTATCACTGCTGTCGATAGCCTAAAATCCCGCATTCTCTTTTATAGGTCCGCGAAAAACCTCACTGCACACTACTGGATGGATACCGGGAACACGGCGGATACGGGGCAGGTTATATTCGGATCGGTTAATCCGGTGGAACAACCTGATAAACCAGGAGTAACACCGTACCTTCCTAACGCTGTAGACCTCTACGGCAATAGTCTCTCAGTCGGTGAGGAAGACAATCAGGGCCCAAGCTGCTCTATGGCGGAAGCCCTAAACAGGCAGGATCTCTTTATTAATCAAATGGTCGCAACCTGCGCACTTCATATTCTGTGGCAGGGATTCAGATACGGGTATCTCACACAGCATGGCGCATTCATCGATATGCAGTCGATGACGACGCGACCGCTTCCCGTAGACCCTGAAACATGGAATAGAATGGGGTGGAAAGGAATCAGGGAAAAGAAGAAAAAATCTAAGTCGGTAGGATAAAGTGCACTATAAGCTTCGCAAGCCTCTAACTCAAAAAGTTAGAGGCTTTTTTTATGCATTATATGTTTGCTGCAAGACAAACTTTATTATGATTGACGACCTATATGGTAAATAGTAGCATTTTACAAATTGTAGCTTGCAGCAGATTAAGTGTTAGGCGGAAGCAAGTATGACGAGGAATGAAGAACCGATGATCTCGCTGCTCAAGTCAGCCAAAGTACCCAAAGTCCCGCGACCTCCTCCCTCTGTGCCAATATAAGTGAGACACTTTCCACCCAATAGTTTAGACTCGAAGGGTGGGAAGGAGAACGCGAATGAAAGAGAGGTGAAATAGAGATGTTCGCAACCCTTGTCGGCACAAATACCGGAGGCCCCGCGAGCATAGGATGATATTTGATAGGCTCAACGGGATTGCGATAGAACATGGATTTGTTCCGCCGGACAAGCCAATGCAGGTGCAACCTGATGGCCCTCTTGATGGTTGGTCACTCGAACAGAAAGGGCCAATTGACAAGAAAGCCGATTTCATCCTCGCTGTCACTGCCCCACGTGTGCCCGGAATCTCGCCTATTTTCCCCGTGTACATGACCATTTCCAGGCCGCTTTTTACGGTCATTGTTATGGATTCTTTCTTTGTAGTATCGCGTGAAAACCGGCGCGATGTATAGGAGTTCAAGGACAGTGCTAATATAGAGAACTCATTTAAATCTTTTTTAAAATCGATCCCAAGACCGTGAAACCAAGCATAGAGGTTAGCGGTGAGAAACGATAAAGAATATAAGACAAACCATTGCCTAACGGCTTGTAGCGGATCGCCGAAAAAGCCGGCTCCCGCTGAAGCCAAGCGTTCGGCCAAAGGAGAAACTGAAATGAAACGGAACATGGATGCTGAATCTCTCGCGGAGGCTGAAAACATCCTCCATGTGTCGCGAATCAGTGCAAAGTGGTTAAGGCAGGAGCGACAACCACTGGGGGGCTGGGGCAATGAGGATGGGCAAACCGTCATTGGAGAGAAGACGAAAGGTGTCGTCCTCGCGGATAAGCTGGATTGCCGGTATGCCGAGCATACGCTGGAACTTCAGGAGCGTCTTCGAGGGTCTGCTCTCTGAGAGTTTTGCCTCGATGAGGAAGAGTGGGTGATGTTCGTTGGCGACAAGGAAGTCCACCTCCTCTTTTTCCTTGTTCCGCACGAAGTGGAGGGAGAAGCTCCCAAGCCCCCTGTTGTTCCAGCAGGTCACGGCGCGCCAGAGCTCGATGGCCACCATGTTCTCGAAGCGAACCCCGGGATCTTTAATACGCGGGACATCCCAAAGATAATACTTCCTCTCTTTCTGTATGGCCCTCGCCACCTTATCTGTCCAAGCTGGGATGCTAAAAACAAGGAAAAACCTTTCGAATATGTCGAGCCAGCTCCGCACGGCATTATATGAGCAATGGAGAGTCTCTGCCAGGGAAGTGACAGAAAGAGAGCTCCCCGTGCGGGAAGGGAGCAAGGCGTAAAGGGTCTCCATATTTGCCACGGACTTGACGTCGGTAAGGTCCCGGATATCTTCCCGGATAATCTGGCCTGCATAGGTCTGGGACCACCTCCTGTATGAGGCGGGACGGTTTATGAGGAAAGGCTCGGGGAACCCGCTTACCTCCTCCATCTGAGACCAGATAATCTGCAATTCGCCGGTTCGCTCCATGGTCACATACAACGGATCACGGAGAAATTCCTCCATAGAACGGTTTGCCTCAGCCAGTTCGGCAATAGTAAAAGGCCACAGGTGGAATGGGAGGTAACGTCCCGCAAGGGAATCCCCACCTTTCTGGTACATGTCCAGCCTCCCGCTGCCTGTCACGAGGAAACGGTACTGCTCGCGATATCCATCGTAAACACCTTTGAGGTAGTTCTTCCAGTCACGATACTTGTGGATTTCGTCGAAAATGATGAAAGGGATTGAGTTGTCCTTGCGTACCACCTCTTCGAAGAAGGCCGGGTTCTCAAGGAGCCTTGCCCTGTCTGCCGGGATATCCCAGTTCCAGTACAGGGTATTCGGAAAGTTGCCGGAGATTATCCTTGCCAGCGTTGTTTTTCCGGTCTGGCGTGGTCCTGCAAGGAAGACCATCTCCTTATCTGTGGCCAGTTCTTGCCATATCCGGGTATAAAGGCTACGGGCTTTCATTCAGTACATATCTTTTCACTAAACTGAAAAATAGTCAAGACTATTTTGCTTTGGTGAGAAATATAGTCAGAGTTTATGGACAGCACCCGTTCAGAGAGCTATCTTCATATTTTGCACCAACTTCCTTACAGGGGGTCTTATCCGCTTCCGAAGAAAAAACACATGAAAAACCGATGCCAACATTTATATTCGTCCTCCCTCCTATTGCATAGCACATAATGAATCTGGTTTTTTTTTCATGCTTTCAAAAAACTGTTGCATGTTGGGAGGTGGCTAAGTAGTTTCTTTGGTAAGGTATATTTGATTTTGTTAATCTGTTCCCTGCCGTATCGTAGGCATACTGTTCGGTATATCCATCGCCGTAATCCACTTTTGTAATCCTGTTGAGAGAGTCGTAGGTATACTGTATTGTTGATGAAAAAACGGTAAGAGGAATGATAACAAGGAACATCATAACAACAAAACAAAATGACCATCTATATTGTGGTATCATTCCAAACCCCCTGGTTTTTTGACAACATGGGTAATTCTATGATATATTTCAACTACATTTGGAACAAAGAAACGTTTTTACTCTGTGAACACAATCCGAAATGGGAGGGCAGATGAAACTTCATGCAATCGTTGAACAGGATGAAGCGGGTTACTATGCGGTAGAGATACCGGCCATGCCGGGATGCCTGTCTCAGGGCAAAACGTATGAAGAGGCAATGGCAAACATTACGGAAGCCATCGAGGGATGGCTGGAAGTGATGGAGTCCAAGCAACAGTATGATCCATCCGCTCTTATTGAAATTGCTGTGTAGGGCGATACAGAATGTTGAACCTTTGCTCGGGCCGGGAAGCAGTCCGCAAATTTCAGAAGGCTGGCTGGACTCTTGCACGCCAAAGAGGCTCCCATATAATGATGACCAAGCCCGGATATCAATGGACACTTTCAATACCCCAGCACGATGAGCTTGGCCCCGGTCTTCTTCGGAAACTGCTCCGGCAAGCCGGGATAAGCGAAAAGGAATTCAATGAACTGTAATCTGTTTTTACCCTCATAGCATACCCTCATATAATCTCATAAACTCAATACAAACCCCACTGGTAGAACTTGCCACCTAACCAATCGGTAGTTGTATTGATAGCTTTTTCAACATCGCTGCCCGTGATGGAAAGATCCTTCCCCCCTGTTATTTGTCTCAGAGGACTTGTTGCTATATCGACCAGGGTATTGACAGATACAGCTGTCATTGACGTGGCTGTGTCTTTTGCTGTCTCGATCCAGTCATCAGCCGTTGCACTTCTTATATTCGAAGAAAGATTTTTAGCGAAAGTCAAAATATTTCTGAGCCCTCCGAGTTCGTTTCCGGTATTCATGAAGAGAGATATGAACTGCGAAGCCTTGCTGTAATTTTTCAGGAAGGCACTTTGAGCCCCAGCCAACTTTATGAAGTCACCCCCCAAATGTTCCGTAGTCCTCAGCAGATCAATGAACTGATCCTCAAGGCTGTAACCCAAACCGTTGATAAGCCCATTATGGTAAATGTCGGAACTGCTGCGATAAGCAATTACCCCTCCCTCCCTCGCCGAGAAGCCGCTTATATCTATCAGCCTTATGGGGTTATTCAACGCGTAGACATAGCGGTTGAGGGTCTGGGGGTCGCCGACTTTTCCTGTCAACATATCTTTTGTCAAAAACCTTCCGGTTTCCGGCATGTAATACCGGGCTCTTACGTAATAGAAGCCGTTTCCTTCGTCCATGACACCGTGCCTTCCCAGATAGGTGAAGGTGTTTTTTGGTTGTGCCGCTGTAAAATCCGGAAAAGTGCCGCTTCTGTTGTTCACATCCCCGAATGTTTCATACAGGTAGGCATCGGTGATGTTTCCGCTTGCATCGGTAAGGGCAACAGCGCTTCCCCTCGAATCGTAAAGGTAGTAACGGGCAGCATTATTGGGGAGAATCTTTGCGATAAGCCCAAGCCCGTATACGTAATATGCCGTTCCAGCTCCATTTCCGTCAGTTTCGGCAAGGAGAGTGGGGAGGGTGCTACTTCTGCAAAGAACATATGGGCGCCTCTCTCTGCACGATTGGTCCTGGTGGCATGGAAGACTATCCTCGAACGATGGCTGAACTTGAAGTCCGCGCAGTGCAGGGGTGTTAGCAATGGTACTCTATGCCCTGGCTGCCAGCCACAACATATTAGGTGCGACTTGAACTAAGGAGATATCCCGGATTGTTTTTTAGCAAGCTTTTTAGCTGTTTCGTCGAGTTCTATTGTTCCAAGTGTTGGTTTTCTTCGTCCGATAAATGAACTACGATCAACAAGCTCTGGATCTCCGCGAGAAACTTCATGAATAAATATCTGACAGATTGCAGTTCCAGGCTTTATTATGATTGGTATTTCCCCTACATTTGATAGCTCAAGCGTCAGGCATCCGGTAAAGCCAGGATGTACACCAGTTGCAGTCGCTATGATTAGTCCATGTCGTCCCCAAGAAGAACGTCCGATAACATAGGCTGCTCGATCGGCTGGCAGCCTAATCCATTCCATAGTAATACCAAGAACGAAGTTTCTGGGATGGAGAACAAATCCCTCACCGAAAGGCACATAGTAGGATTTTGTCAGCTTTGCCTCATTGGGAGCATCCGTTTGTTTTTCATACACGTCAAAAAAACCCGCACGACTCGGACGACAAGCAAGAAACCAACAACCCAGGCGAATATCTATAGAAGCAGCACCGGATTTCTTAAGGTCTTCAAGTTCTGGTTGCGGAGTAATGATTAGCGGATCTTTTTCATTTAGCGGGCTTATTAATTCTTGTGCTATTTGGTTTGCTTTTAGGATCATGCTGGTTTCTCCAAACGCTCGTAGATTTCAGCTATCTCCATACTCTTGAGTATAATATCCCGCAGAATGCGGTCTCTATTCCTTCTTGTATCTTTTTCATCGATTCCCTTGATTTGAGGAATGCCTTCCCACAAATTTTCATTCATGTTACACTCCCATCCTGCATTCATAATATCCACAAGCGAGGCTGGCTTTTTGATCGGCATAACATAAGCGCTAAAGAGTTTGCTGATGTCCCTCACGTTATCGAGGTTTTTCTCTGGGACATCGTTTTTGCTCGCGAAATTCTTTGCCAGCTTAATTAATTCCCCCTCAAACGAGGCAGACACTACATCTGCAAGTGAAACGAGCAAGGCTGTTGCCGGATCGGCTGGTTCAAGTTCTTTTTCGAAGGACGATTCATACTCCGCATCAACATTAACCCCCAGCACCTTGGCTGCCTGTACATGGTGCGAAACACGACGTGTGATATTGGGGTATCTCAGCGAGCGCAGTCCTGACGTCCCCGGGGATAGTAAATAGGCGAAAGCATACAAAAATGACTCAGCAAAGAGACATACTCCAAAGAAGTCGCAGAACATCTCTTCAACCTGTAACTTTGCCCACGTATAAGCCGGACGCAAAGATTGTTGAGCAAACATGTCTCCGCTCTCTATGTCCTCCTTGCGATATTGCGGATAGAGAACATTGTAATCGCTCCACCTATTGTTTATCAACTCCTTCAGTATGCCTTCCTCGATTAGTTGCTCGTAATTCGTCGAAAAGCGTTCATGTTCCCAAATGGAGTGTCCCAACTCATGCCCCGCAAGAGGTAGCAAGAGTGGATTGGACGATTCCGGGGCAGGCAGGCCGATTAGGACAAATCCACTCAGGGGTCCAGTACCGGCGCGATAGACAAATGGAGAAAATTCCCATTCCGACGAGATAATTAATTTCGCATCGGTTCCCATGACCTTATTGGTAAGACGTTGTAAGGGATCATGTGCCTCAAAGGCATTGCGTACGTTAGTTGCACGGAGAACAAAACCAAGAATGGGAAGATATACCCTCAACTCGCGGAGAGAATCCCTGCATACGTTGTGAATTGTCCCCTTCGGCATGCTCTCTGACGTTTTCTGCAGAACAGACTGATGCCATTGGAATCTTACTTCCAGAAGATCCAAGGCGTCGCGCGGATGTGCATATGGAAACTCAGCTTGCTTCAACCGCTCAATCTCTTGAAGAACTGCAGAGACACGCGCCCGGGCATCTAGTAAGATTGACATTATCAACTCCGAAATGGATGTGACGGGCCTAAATCACGAATTGACTCACTATAAGCTGCAGCGGCTCTCGAAAGGGCCACACAGAAGTGTCCGGCTTGCTCAAGAGCAGCAAGATCCTCTTTGGGATTCTCGCGCGCCAATACGTTTGCTATCTGACTTGCTTTGCTAAGTAAGTCCCCAACATTTTTCAGTGACTGTTTATCAATCGTTTCCACGGCCTCTCCTAAGACTGTGAGAGTAGCCATATCCATTCGAGAACGCAGAGGAACGCCATGGCAAGACTTAAGGGAATGAAGCAGTTTGTCAGCCAAGCTTCGCATTGCTGTCTGATCATTGGAAACACCTGACAACATGTTGGAGACATCAACTGATACTTCTGCTGCCAAGAATGGAAGATCGGGATCAAGGGCCTCAAGACCCCGTTTTTCTTGAGGTGATTCTATTGTTGATAACATAATTCAGACCTCCTGTTATTAATTTTCAGCGGTTCTATAAGCATTGTAAAACTGCCGAACTTTTTTAACTGCCATAATTGCATGATAAGATATTGCAATTGTAAGAACAATTTTTTTGTGTGTCAAGGGAAAAGAATCACGTACTCTTATCATGTTTGTATTAAATCTCCCGTTTTGAAATTGCGGTTCAATTTCAAGCTGAAACATTCATGCTGGTTATTGATTGCCGGTTGCCCATTCGACAAACTTGGTAGAAACTCTCTTTAAGGAAGAAGCCCGGAATCTGCAGGAACAGAAAACAAACTTTCAAAACTTTACGTATTTCATCGCATTCAATAAGCCTTTCCAGCAAATCAGACGACTCACATAGTTTCCGGCAGAATCAAATAAGTAATACATAATCAAAATCTTCAGTAGGTTTATCCGAAAACTATAAAAAAAAATCCCAATAATAAGGAGTCGCCATGAGAACGCCATTGTGCATTATTGTGTCGTTAATCAGGAAAGTGCTGTTAGCTGTCGCGTGTTGCGAACTGCCAGAAATACAGCACCGATTGAACGCCGTCTGTCTGAGGGCATATCTGAATCAAAAAGCATGTTTGAGAAAACACACGAAAAAAATCGCATGTATCTATGAAACAATCGTACACCCAATAATTTATACCAAGGAGGCAATATGATCATAGACAAAAACACGTTA
>JAPLKC010000113.1 GCA_026388255.1 Pseudomonadota bacterium
AAATTACGATCTTTTTCTCAATTCAATGTTTGAACGGACGAATAAAGATCAGGACTCATACTGCTTTAACCCTGCCATCAGGAACACCGATTTTGATTGGGAGGGCTACTATTCCAAGACAACACCAAGCAACCATAACGCCGTTAAAATTTTCAAAATCCATGGCAGCCTTTCACACGTAGTTTTTCGGAATTGTCTACGTCACAACAATCAATTGCATATCTTTAGACTTCCATCTTTTATGCTTGGGTTCGATACTCGGCCGATAAGAGACGAATTTTCGGTAAAATATCTTCACGATTATCTCGGACATATAGGCCGGAGATACCGCCATACAACCTTGATCGACGACGCAAGCGAAACTGGCTACTATGTGCATCATATAGACTGGGCCGTAAAATGTCTTTGTGCCGGAATTGGTTATCGAGATTTTTTTTCAAAGGAAATTGAATTTGCCAAGAGAGAGTTGAGCAGGGTAGGCGATGTTGGAGCCGTCATCGTCTTTGGTTTTACAGGCTATTACAATCCAGCAAATCCGGGAGATGAGTTGAATGAGGAACTATCCCCTATCATAAAATCTCTTCTTCCTAGAGTCCCAGTTTTCCATTTTCTTCATGAGCTGCAGGTCGATGCGGCCATGGGCAACCCAAACACACTTTATCTTTGGAATGCAGTGACGGATGCTGACAGCCGTCATGCCGTAAAATATGACGATGCCAGCCAACTATTGTTGGAATTGATTTGTAGGCGAAGGATGGGTTTGAGGAGACGTCTGGACGCAATTTACTCGAGCGACTGGGTAAGCGGAAAACTCTTCATGAATCCGAGCCGGCTGTGAAAGGAAGGCAGATGAAGAAAACAGGAAACCAACCAAACAGATCCGCCATTAAAGTAGGTTATCCGGGCGTGAAGATTATACTGTTACAAGTGTTGCCGGGATATGAGTCTAATGTGGAGAAAGAGTTCCGTGAGCACCTTGTGGCGATGAAAGAAAAGGGGTGCATCCAAGATTTTTGGACATACAAGTTGTTTGGGGACTGGGATATAGCAATTGTATATGAATGTGCCGAATTCAAGCAAGACACTCTTTATGCCGGTACTATAAAAAGGATCATTAATTCCACCGAATTCTTCTCTTTTCCTTGGGATGTGTCTAAAGATGAGAACTTCCATTCAACTTTTAAAAAGGATTTGATGGACAAACCCGCAGTAGGCATCACCTTTTTCAAGGTGCATCCAGACGCTCTATCTTTAGGGTCATCGCCCTTAAGTGTCGCCGACATCGACCAGGCGTTTGTAGAAGTGATTTCCGACACTCGATTCAGCTGTCTTTGTTCTCTTGGCTGGGCAGAGTTCATACTCTTGACGCACGGCTCCAGTGTGGAAACATTGGTGGATAACATTAACAGTACACTTGCCAATGTTGTTGTAAAACAAGGGCCCGAAAGCGGTAATGGAATAAATCTGGCTGAGAAGACATTTTCAATGGTGGGAATTAACTACAGGTGTCTTGAGGACAAGAAGACGCTATACAAGTATTTTAAAAACGCCAAGTTCCGGGATGACATCAAGATCAATGTCGGTGTTACATGCGATCTGCCCGCCATGGAGGAGGTCAGGAAGACTGTACTGAACACATTCTTTGGAGAAGCGGGTTCCTCCGGAGATAACATCTGCAGCGTTATAGGGAACAGGGACATCTCATTTGAAATCGACAAGAACGTAATAAATAACTGGGCTGATTTTATCTATTATCTTCTTAAATTCCGCGTGGAGCAAAGAGATGATCTCTATTCCACATCAGTAGATATCAGAAGTTCTCATTTCAGTATACATCGCTACAAAAGCGCATCTTCATCCCGATTGCCAATAATTGATTTGAGTAAACAGCAAGCCGAGGGCATGAGGGAAAGGATAGGCCATTTGGCGGACATGGTGATATCATCGATCTATTACTTTAATGAGTTAATGCAGAATCGGATAAATGCGGATTCATACCATGATATGTGGAGGTACATGGTACAATTATTGAAAGTAGCTCTCCAAGTGAATGTTGAGGACCTTAATCTTCCCGATGATATACCAAAGAGATTCGATGTCATAAAGTATGGCGGTGCCCAAAGATCAGCCGGAGTATTCTTTAATCAGGAATATCAGCGAGGAATTCCTGTGCTACCAAAAGGAGGTGTGCAGGGAATTATTCAGGCGGCTGAAAGCATTCCCCAATTTGTCTATAAAACAATCTATGGGGTGGACTGGCGAGGCTTCATCATATCTGGTTATTCAATCGGCTATTCCCACCAACAAGGCGGCGTTATCAATATTCACTCGGAAGCAGTGTTCAATCCAGAAAAATGGTGGGGTCTCTTTCACGAAATTGGCCACACCTGGGTGTATTCAAAGCAGGTAAACCAACAGACATGCATCTTTGAGGATAAACACTTTCAGAACGCAATAAAGTTTAATATGAATATTATCAAAGAAGGAGACGGTAACTATAACGAGGCAATCAAAGAAATAGGCGAGCTTCTTGCAGATGTCTTTCACTACTACTTTTTTACCGGCAGGGATTTTGAACAATACTTCATAATCGTGTGGCGATACCTGTTAACAGAAATGAAGTCAGATCCTGCTATGAAGGGAGCTTGGTCGTTCTATCTTTTCAGGGCATTTTATGTTTTTGTCTATGACATGCTGTATGTAAAGAAGGAATTGAACTATGACGCCTTAGATTTCTCGAAGATAGGAAGCCTTTTCCGGGTTTTTGTAAAGCAGTTCAAGGAGATGATTAAGATTCCCGTCGGAGCAGCCGAAGAACCAGTAATAACTGCTTACCTTGCCAGATTCAAATGGTCTTTGGAATATTGTAAAAAAGCCATAGAAGAGACAAGGGTTAATTTTTTTGACGAATCCGAAGCCACGAATATCAATAAGAATCTGATACCTAAGTTAAGAAATGGGTCATTGATAAAGAGCAGTGAATTGAAGAATCCGGCACTACTAATTCTTCTTCTGAAAAGGTTCACTCTCTCGGAAGAGTTTGTGCAATCAGGACCGGAAGAGAAGTTCAAGATGAGAATGGCAACTATATTAAGCTTATGGTATTACTATCAAGCCATAAAGCCATCGGTTCCAAGTGGAGACGAAAACTGAACCGGTTTTTATCGTTGAACGCTGAAATGTATCGAGTGACATACTAATGAGGATATATATTGCACATCCTGCTTTTATTGAGACACAGCGGGAATTTAAGCATCTATTTATCGCCAAATTGAACGGTGAACTCCACAAGCTCACGTGCCAAGAGCCGATCACTCTTGTCGACCCCTTTAATTACTCGCCCACAATAGAGGGAAACACTGCTGAGAAAATAGCTCTCGCGAAGGAAGTCAAGGGGGTATGCCTTGACCTCTTAGACCACTGTGATCTTCTCATAGCTGTCGTTGATGGAGACGACACGGGTACCGCTTTTGAAGCTGGTTACGCCTATCATATGGGTATTCCGGTCGTCCTGGTGTCACAGGGCAGTTGTAGCTCAGCCAATGCTATGCTCCTCGGCTCGGCACAAGCAGTTGTCGACAATATTCTTGATGGGCCGCAGATCTCCCGGCTCGTAGAATTGATCAAAACGCGCTACTCCTCACCCTCCAAGTCTTCATCCCTCCACAAATACAGCTAAACTTTCCTGATTTCCTCGTTCATGAATCCATTTTCCCGCAATCGCAGGCATATTTCAAGGAGAAAGGTAGCCGGTCCGACAATCGAATACCATTTGCTATACGTAACAAAATGATACTTGATTCTTAGACCATCAGAGGGTCATTATCTCTTTGTTTTTTCTGTAAGAAAAAAAGGAGAGAAACATGACCTACATCAATGCATCATCGGGCAACACGCAATACGTAACGAGAGA
>JAPLKC010000114.1 GCA_026388255.1 Pseudomonadota bacterium
CAGGTTTTTCTTTCCTGAAAACCTCCAGCGCCGCTTCGCCATTCTCTGCCTCAATCGGGAAAAACCCGTTATTATTAAGAAAATCGCTAAGCGTGAGCCTGATGTTTTTGTCATCGTCTACAATAAGAATTTTATTCATCCCCGTTCCTTTCTAATTATGCTGCACGATATTGTAAAAAGTTCATTTTACCTCATACATTTTTTGTGAACATATATTTTTTTCATGCGTAAGTGCTGGTTCAACATAAAAACCAACATCATGTCAACTGCCAAGAGCCTCCCTGACTTTTGCCAGCAACTCAGCAGACATAAGGGGTTTTTTTATAAAAAATCAACTTCTAATCTATTACCCCTGATCTGTCCATAATTCCATGCACGTATCCGATCATGAAACTGATTTTCTGTTTCCTATGGGTATCCTTACTTTATATGAATATATTGCAGGGGATACAAGACATTTAAATCTGGATTGTAAGAATTCTGTTTCTTGTGAGCGTCAAGAACTGTCATTTCCAGAAGCAATTTCTGATCAAGGCTCCTGGGAGTCTTGAAAATCAGATCGTTTCTGCCAGTAATAAAGAATCCCATTATTATAATATTTCCCAGTTTTCCTATATTTCCCGGTTTGCAAACCAGGGGGTATGGAATGTTTGCTACCCCCCCTATTATGTTAGCAGAGTATGTTTATGGAGATGGATAGCGGCAGAAAACTGGAGTTGAGTATGGAGGTGGTGCAGATGTATTTACCTGTGGATGAGAGAGTATATTTATTTCAAGTTGACTTTGAGGCGATTTGGTATTTTTTGTTTCTGTGGCAGATCGTGCCGATAAAAATCAACTTAAGAAAAGACCTCCTGTGCATTGCTGAAAATTGGATTTGGTTAAAGTTTCTGGATCTGCCTGACAATATTCCCCTAATGATGATTTCATTACCCATTTTAATAACTGTGAATTCAATAAGGTCCTTCACAAGCCTTCTCATTTAGAAGGATCAGGCATGTACCAGGAAATTCAATGTTCCTGTAATTACCCATGGTAATAGTAAACGGCAAGATTCAGAATATGCTCTTTTGGTTATCCTTTCTATAGGGCGACGGTAATTCCCCACTTTTGTGCTTAAAGGATTGATATGTTGCAGATATACCAGTAAACTTACTTGACAAATTATGAATAAAATGAAATCATGCAACAGGTGGAGCAATGATCACGAGTCCTAGTACCGGTGTAGAGATTATTTTGCCGGGGCGTCAGGACAATATCCTGTCTTCAGGAGCGCCTAATCTCATTGTGACATTGTCTCCACCTTTTATATCAACAACAGCAGATATAATCTGTAAATAAAATGAAGTGTCTTTTAAAATTGAATCGGCGTGATTTGAAAATTCTGTTTCTGTGGCAGATCGTGCCGATAATTTTCTATCTCAGAAAAGACATGCAAGTAATCTCCCCATTCTCCTTTCTCCTTTTTTATATATGGGAAAATGGGAATGGAGAATTTTAATGTTGATCTGGCATCAAATGAATTCTTCATCGGTGAAATAGTGCCAGTTTATAATAATGAGCGATATCTGACGAATGGTATTCCTGATATGAAAAAGATTTTTCTCTCTATGCCTGAAAACAGTTATTTCACTATAAAAGACAATGTTGCCCAGGATGAGGTGATAGAAAGTAATTGATACCGGCAGAAAGTGGGAGAGAAATTTTGTTGGAGGGGCTGGGAGAGTCAGGAATGTTGATGTGAGAGAGTGTTGACAGTTTTCTTAAGTCTATACAGACAACCTTTTATTAACTTTCATAGCAGCTATCATGCGGCAATAAATTGCCTGAAGTAGTTAATTTCTCTTACCCAAACAAGAATATTATGCAATAATAACAATTGAACATGTATAATTGGCTTTAGATGATGATTTATGCGTTTTCACAAATAATATCGCGAGGTTGTTGTGGGAAAGGTTGATATTCCGGAAACCGTGTATCATGATTACCTCAACACCCTCATAACCGGTAACAGGAAAGAGTGCTTGGACATCGTACAAGGCTTGCTGGACAGAGACATAGACATATACGATCTGTATATGCTGTTATTTCAGAAGGCAATGTATGAAATTGGCGAGATGTGGGAGATGAACAGGATCTCCGTTGCCGTGGAACACCTTGCCACATCTATTACAGAGAGTCTTCTGAGCCTTGTGTACCCCCGCATCTTTGCATCTGATCATATCGGCAGGAAGGCAGTTATCGCCTGTGTGGCCAATGAGTATCATCAGATTGGAGGCAAAATGGTGGCTGATATCTTCGAACTCCATGGTTGGGATGGTTACTTTTTGGGCGCCAATGTGCCGCCTGATGAACTTCTGAAGCTCATCGACAGCAAGAAGCCCGATCTCGTTGGTCTCTCTCTGGCTGTTTACTTCAATCTTGATAATCTTTTGAGAGTGATAGAAATGATCCGCCATACCTTTCGGTATCTGCCCATCCTTGTAGGAGGACAGGCTTTTCGCTGGGGAGGGGCTGATCAGGTATTGAAATATAAAGAAGTTACGTATATCTCTTCGCTGAGGGATTTGGAAAGGGAAATCCATGGCCTCTCTGACTGAATTAATCATGGAGTATGTACAGACAGAAGCATCCTTCATGGTCTTTCTCCTCGATAGCGAAGGACATATCCTGAATACCAACCGTTATACCCGGGAACTTGTGGGTAAAGATCTTCAACAACAGACACTGAACGACATCATCGTCGATTTTACCGGTACCGTAAAGTTATCGGGCCTTATAGAAGAGCCGGGCCGCGTGCATCTCCTGAATGTCAGGACAGCAGGAGGTCTTCCCCAAACCTTTTATTTTCGCTTCTTCCGTGCCGGTTCTGAAATCCTTGCCATTGGAGAGGTCAATAGCCTCGAACTTGAAACTCTCCGGAAGGGTCTCATTAACGCCAATAATGAATTGAGCAATCTCGGCAGGGAGCTTCAGAAAAAGAGCGCTGAACAGAAACGGGCAGGAGAGAAACTCCAGGATGCCCTGGAATATGTCGAGAACATTTTAGAAAACATGCGCGAGCCGCTTTTGGTGCTGAGTTCCGACCTTAAGATTCTCACAGCCAACCACAGCTTTTACGATACATTCAAGACAACACCCGAGGAAACAATCGGGAATTTCATCTATGATCTTGGTAACCGGCAATGGGACATCCCCAAACTGCGGATACCCTTTGAGGAGATTCTTCCACATGATACCATGTTCAATGGCTATGAAGTTGAGCATGATTTTCTAGATATCGGTCGAAAGATTATTCTGCTCAACACCCGTCAGGTTTTCCAGGAAAATATCGGCTCATATATTATCCTCCTGACTATGGAAGACATTACTGACCGCAAACTCGCCGAAGACCAGATCAAGGCCCTTCTTACAGAAAAGGAACTCCTCCTCCGGGAGGTGCACCATCGTATCAAGAACAACATGAATGTGGTCGTGAGTTTATTGTCGCTCCAGGCAAATCTGCTACAGGACCCGTCAGCCATCTCTGCCCTTGATGATTCGCAAAACCGTGTCCGGAGTATGATGGTTTTGTATGATAAGCTGTACCGGTCTGCTGATTTCAGAGAGCTATCAGCGAAGGAATACCTCACCTCTCTGATTGATGAAATTGTGGCCAATTTTCCCAACCATGAACCTGTAGCAGTTGAAAAACATATTGATGACTTTATCCTTGATGCAAAAACCTTATCCCCTATCGGTATGATTCTGAATGAGCTGCTTACTAACGCAATGAAATATGCCTTTATCGGCAGGGACAACCGGGTTATAGGAGTATCCCTTTCAATAAAGGATAATCACGCAACCCTCATTGTACAGGATAACGGCATCGGTATTCCTGAACCGATTGATATGGCAACTACCACCGGGTTCGGGATGCAGCTTGTCAATATCTTAGCAGAACAGCTTGAAGGGACCATCCGGATAGAAAGGCAGAATGGGACAACATTTGTTCTGGAATTTAACGTATGAGGTATCTGAGCCGGGGGTTTCACAAGAAAGGGCAAGGCCATGACTGAAAAGAGCACTACGAACAACCTGCGCCTTCGGGCGGAAGAGAGAATCAGGACAAAGGCCGCAGAGACGCCTGAAAAACTGAAAAAGTTAACGCCTGAAGAAACGCGGCAGGCGCTCCACGAACTACGGGTGCATCAGATCGAGCTTGAGATGCAGAATGAGGAACTGCGGCGGGCCCAGGCGGAACTGGACGCTACGCGGGTGCGCTATTTCGACCTCTATGACCTTGCCCCGGTGGGCTATTGCACCCTCAGCGAGCAGGGACTGATCCTGGAGGCCACTCTCATGGCAGCAACTCTATTGGGTGTGTCGAGAGGCGATCTGGTCAAATTACCTTTGTCCCGCTTTATCCACCAGGAAGACCAGGACACATACTACCTGAACTATAAACGGCTTCTTGATACACGTACGCCGCAGGTGTGCGAATTGAGGATAGTGCGACGGGATGGCGCCCGATTCTGCGTGCGGATGCAGGCGATAGCGGCGCAGGAATCTGACGGTATGCCGGTCTGCCGGGTTGTGATAAGCGACATCACAGCGCTCAAGGAGGCGGAAGAGGAGCGTGAGAAGCTTATCCTCGAACTCCAGGAAGCTTTTAGCAAAGTAAAAATGTTGAGCGGATTGCTTCCTGTATGCGCCTCCTGCAAGAAAATACGCAACGATAAAGGATACTGGGAACAAATAGAAGTCTATATACGAGATCACTCAGAGGCAACATTCACTCATGGTATTTGTCCTGCATGTGCCGAACAATTGTATCCGGAATATTATAAAAAGAAGTGAACCATATTTGATGCACTCGTAAAAAGTCAAAAAACCGTCACTCCCGTGAAAACGGGAGTCCAGAACACATTGAAATCAATAGATTCCTCGCAGCTCTGCTGCGGGGTAGTTTATTCAATAAAGAATTGAGTATTAAGTTTTGAAAGATGTCATGGCACTAACAACAATTCACTATCTTTTTACCATTCAACCAGAAAGGTACAGGAAGCGGCTCCTTTTTTCCGGCAGGGGGCGGCATCGTCATGGCGCACGGACGGACTTGAGCCGGAGGGCTGGAATCTCCTGACCATTGCTTCGATTATCCCTCTATCGAAATCACATGGATATGGATTTTCGCAGACCATTTTGACGCGCCGGTCTCCAACCTGCTCGTAGCCATAATGGCCGATACCTTCGGATTTTTGGCCGGTATTGGGATCGAACATTACCCGACCATTGCTCCGGTGGTTCATGTGGTAGGCTATATCAATTGCTGATAATGCCTTCTCTAACGAGTTTATTTCAGGGGGAAATTGAGCGTTCTCAGGAATCTTGCTCCCGATAACATTGAGCGTTGAATTACCGACACTTTCAGCAATATCTTTAAAAGCGTCAAGCCAGTTTTGCTGAAGGTACCATTGGCCTGGTGCCGGGTCATGAATACCGTGCTTTTCCAGAATATCAATACCCTTCTGCTTCAAAAAGCCCATACCGGTTAAAACTGAGAGCACAGTCTCTCCGTTAACTTCAACAGATTGTGAAAAAGCCTTGAATTGTGCCATAAAACCCTCCTTTGAAAGAATTTAGTTTTTATGAGTTCATCAAAGTTGGCAAAAATGTTTCTTCTTGTGAGTGGCTACTGAATAACTTCATGAGCTTTGGATAGAGCATCTTGAATGGATTCTCTGGTTGGCGGTTTTTTAACAACAACAAATGCCCCAAGAGACGTCACTTCTGTAAGTAACTCCGGATTAGTCTCTGACGAACATATAATGACAATGGCATTGGGATCA
>JAPLKC010000115.1 GCA_026388255.1 Pseudomonadota bacterium
CTGTGGTTACCCCTGAGTATTACTAAGTGAAAGTCGCTGCAAAAACCCATCTGCACAAATCTTGACTTCAATAATGGCAGATCTGACAAAACAAGCAAAGGTGTTGATATGGTGCATACGATAATTATGCTGCTATTTTTCTCTATCTTCCACCTCATCGAGACTAACATTTTCTTTTGCAATCCTTCCAAGTATGTTAAATTCAACCGCACAGGTTCGATTCTTAACTCCCTTTACAATAGCTTCTAGTCCTTTGTACGTCCCCGATTTTATTTTTACTACTTTTCCCGGCTCCGGTATAAAAGGAGTGAACATATCGGTCAAATCACCGGCATTTTTCAGTATACTAAAATAATTACTGTTATCACAATCCTTTATAATTAACCTTAGTTGCAGTTCGGGCGGCAGCACCAGCAAGGGATTGTGCCACACAAGGAGATATTCTGGAAATTTTGTTTCGTCGAATCTTTTATCATGAGTTTTAAGCAATTCCTTAACTCTTTTGATAAGCCTTCTATTGCCATAGATTACATACATAGTTCTCCCTTGCAGCCATATATATGTATTACGCATACAAAAAAGGCGGGGTAATCACCCAAGCCGATGGGATAAGGTGTTGGTAGCAACTGGATGAACCTGTAGTTGGAGACCATTTTTCTGCGAAAATATTTTTTAGCATAAAAAAAGACCCTTAAACCATTGCCGGTTAAGGGTCTTTCACTGATTGGATTTTGTGCAAAAGAACATCGAGAATTCTTTTGATTTTGCTACATTGTCTCGAATCCTGCTTTTACAAAGTCAGAATCAAACGCAAAGGCTTTCTTGATGCTCGATGCTTTCATAACCTCAAAAGATGTGCAGTCGGTAAAACTGAAGCGTTGGTCGCTGTATTTTTTGAATAATTTTAAGGCGCCCATGAACAGCTTTTCTTTTACCCAGATTACTTCTGTGCTCTGGCTTTGCATAATTGCGTTCGCTGCAATGAGCGCTACATCACTATTTGCCCTTATCTTGAGAAGCGTCAACATCTCATCGAGGATGTAGTCCGTTGTGCAAAGGATTGCTTTTTCCTGCTTTAATTGTTGCCATATTTTAAGGGCGCTTTCATGATTCGTATCTTTCTTATCGAAGTAAGCAACCCAAGCAGAGGTATCAATAAAGACCCTCATTTTTGGTCTCCATAAAGATATTTGTCGTGATTCTCAGAAAGATCAGTTCCACATTCAACAAACCCTGCCAGTTCATCAAGAGTATCTTTTCCTGAAGAATTCACCTTTATCTCTTCCAGATATTTATTTACTGCCTCCCGGACAAGTTGAGCCATTGAAACATCTCTTCTTTGAGATTCTCTTTCTATCTCGGTTAACAGATCATCGGGGAAATAAAATTGTATTCTTTTTGTCATGCTCATAATCAATTATCCTCCTTGATATCAGTATATCATGATACTGATATATTGTCAAATTAAAAAACAAGGCATCAACACCTTATCACACCGGCTTGGTAATTATCCCCCGCCTTGTAAACAGTCATCCTGATTAACCGCATTTATTGAAACCGCACGCGAGACACTTCAGACATCCTTCTTCGTAGACGGTTCCATACTGTCCGCATACTTTGCAGTAACCGAGGCTTTTAGAATTGTAGTCGCCGTTGAGAATTTCTTCAAACGGAAATTCTTCCTCAGCAAGACCTATTTCCCGGAAGTAATCCTTCATCACTTCGCCGAATTCAGCAATCAACGACGGAACGTACTTTCTCCGGGAAGCAGAGAAGAATCCTGAATGAGAATATATCTCTCTTAACTCATCAGCGAGAAAGGTGGGATCATCCACGTTCCTGAATACCGCACTGACGAGCCTCCCCAATGCTTTCGTCCATTCCTCAACTGATGGATCTTTAGTGTTGATGAATAATTCATAGGGCGTTATTGAACCGTTGTTATGATGTGTAAATGTCAGGTAAAACGCATGTTTGTTTTCTGGTGCCTTCACCTTGAACGTTTTGCCTTCAAGCTGATATGGCCGGTCTGCTTTACCATCATGCACCTTCTGTTTGTCTTCTTTCTTCTTGAGAATCTCAACATCAAGAGATCCTTCTCTGTATACCGTGCTGCCTTTCAGGCCAATCTTCCACGCCTCAGTGTAAATGCCCATCATTTCTTCGATGGTCACATTCTGCGACAGATTGATTGTTTTGGAGATAGCGGAGTCTATATACTTCTGGCACTCAGCCATAACCGCTATGTGTTCTCTCCACGAAAGATCGTGTGCCGTGACAAAGAAATCGGGAACTTC
>JAPLKC010000116.1 GCA_026388255.1 Pseudomonadota bacterium
ATTTGGTCTTCCATTAACTGAAGCGCCAACAATAGCACAGGGCATGGGATATAGAATTGCCTCTTTGGTTATTTCCTTTTTTTCCATGGATATCCTCCTATTTTGTTATCGATACCGGCAAAAATTCATACAAAGATTTTTGCCGGTATCTCCTGAAATATCTATTTGTCTTTATGATTAAGATTAATGTTTGTTGTAGGAATAGAGCGGTTATATGCGGTCGTTGGATTTAAATAATACAGGCAGATTTTTCAGTATAGACGGTACTCTAAAACATAGCAGAGATAAAATGCATATATGTATTTGGAGTTATCTCCACCAAATTAGATGCAGGACCGATAACAGTAATATACTCCATTTTTTTATCGCATAATTTCCTTATGAAGTTTAGAAGGATTCTCTTTCAGGTCATTTATTACCACTCAAAAGTTGCCATGAAAGTTAAAACGCTGTCTGTGTTTGTTTCAGGAAGCTATGTTACGAATAGCAGAAAGAAAGGTGCTGCTTTTCAGGTTGAGTAAGGTTATGAATGATGAGATAAATGGGAAAGGGTGAGGACTAAGTTTCGATGATGGATAGTGGTTTGCGGTCATCTGATGTTGTATATCGCGATAGCTTTTGTCGGAAAGACACACTGAAACGCTTGGAAAGATTGAATTTTCCATAGGCTATGCATATACTTAAAATAACCTCGTTGCAAAGGAGATGGCGATGGATGATGAAAAATGTTGTTCCGGCATGTGCTGCGCACTGTCGTTCTTGGCGGGTGCCGTGGTAGGAGGGGGAATTGCTCTCCTATTAGCCCCTTTTCTTATCAGGGTTTTTACATTTCATAATGTATTATGAAATTCAATAATGTTGCCGGCAGCTTTATAGACCTCAATCCACTTCTCCGGTTTTTATGGCAAGATATGCGGTGCTTTAATAATGATCCGAGCATCAAGTCCAGTCTGCAGTTTCTGAGGAAAACTCCATGGGCCAGGAATAAGGTCGAAGGTCTGTATCTGAGATATAAAATGAGAATATGACGAAGGGCTTTGATGATCTTGATGAGTTTATCTTTGATAACAGAGGTAGTTGTATCCATCGGCTCTGCTTGTTCGAATGTTTAGCCTGAATCAATAGGGAGTGGGGAAGTTTGTTGCCAGTAACCCATGCAATTCATTATTGATTTTTCTGAAGCTCATTAAAAATATTATCTTGCCTTAAAATGTTTGGTGCTCTATAATTACTTATTATTGGAGGTGATTTTATGAATATCAAAGAATATGCCAAAAAAGAGCTTGATGCCTTGGGCCGTTCAGAACTCCTTACAGTATATGATCTTATTCTTTCATTAAAACCCAGGACAGAAAAGACAAAAAAACATCTGCATATGTACCTGACGGTAAGAGAAGCTCTTAAGGGATGCTCGGGTTCAATGAGTGATGATATCTTATCAGCAAGAGAAGAGAGAATATGAAGCTCTTTTTCGATACATCTGCCCTTGTCAAATTCTTTCATGAAGAAAAAGGTTCGAAATAAATAACGAAGCTTATAGTTGCTTCTGCAAATACGATATGGGTTTCTGAGTTGGTAAGGCTGGAATTCCTCAGTGCTTTATTCAGGAGATTCAGGAATAAGGAAATTAATGAAAATATGCTTAATAAGGCAATTGCCGGTTTTTTTGAAGAACTGAATGCCTTTAATATGGAACCATTGAGGAGAGTTGTCTTGGAAGAAGCCGAATCGTTGGTGAAAAAATTCGGTTCTCAGCCAGGCCTTAGAACTCTTGATGCATTGCATCTTGCAACATTTGTGCTCATTGCAGAGAAAGGCTGGGTTTTTGTAGCCGCTCATGAAACTCTTTGTGAAGTCGCCCGATTGCTTGGATATAAAACAATAAACCCCCTTAGTATAATGAAATTGCTTATAAAGCTATTGTGCTAAAATTGTGATAAAATAGACCGGAATAGATAGAATAGAATGGACTACATGGAAATTGAAATATCATTTAATATCAGAGTATTATGGGAAATCAGACCTGATATCAAGGGCCTATATTTTTAGTAAATCTTGTTCTTCCAAGGCTGGTGGTAACCGGAACAAGTGAGAATTTCCGACGCGTCCCAGGGCTTGATCGTGAACGGTGCAAGCCGCTTCCGTTGTTGATCGTAGAGCGGCTGCCCATGCTGTCCGTGGAAAGGTGGCTTCGAGAAAACGTATGCCTGTAGCGTCGAGAAAATCACAGTCCCACCGTCCGGATTGCTTGCGCTGACCCAGGTACCCGACAGTCAACCTTAGTAGCACCGTTTGATCAATTATTTTGGTTAACTTGTCTGAATCAAATGTCATAGACAATTCCTTGAATAACTCTATTTATTAACCCTTGAATCAATCTATTGGGAATCCTGGGTATGTGGGGTAGGAGGAAAGACGTTGTAAAAATTGCATTATTTTCTGATAGTATCACTTTATACCCGTCCATTTCCGGTTTTTGAGTAGTATAAGACGTATCAATAATGAACTTTAATATCGAACTGCAATTCATTCGGCAATATGGACAGGCGATAACAGCTTCAGGAACTCTTACGTTCCCCTCCTCCATTCTTTCTGTGTATAAAATGTTAACCTATTGAATTTATAAATACAAATGGTTTTTTTTATTCTACCGAGCCTTAACAAACTTGGGAATTGAATGGTATGAATAATCACATGACCAAATTATAGAATAACATTTATGATAACTACACGTTTTCATACCCATTTAAGACAGTCCAATCAGTTTTTTCCAAGCATCTTTGTTGTCCATTTGGTAAGTGCTTTGCTGTGTTGCAGCAAATCGCCTTTTGGTGTAATTTCAAGATAAACCACTCTACCTCCATAAACACGGCACATGCCTGCGTCGATGTCGATAAACTTCAATCCGCGTGCGGCCTTCACCCCGCTTTTTCCCGTTGACGTATGGCCGAATATCTGTGGTATCTGCCATGCTTTATATTATCGGATAAACAGAAGGGGCACACAAATAACTCCTATTTGTTGTTTTCTGGTTTATCCTTGTAGATCTTTATATATTTATTGCTGCCGTCAGGATAAAGTTCATACACACCTTTTTCATCACCATGTACACTGGGTCTACCGCCGGCATGAGTTTCTGCTATTGCCTTGTGTGTTGCTTTCGCAAGGTAAGCTTCTTGTTTATATCAAAAAAGTCTTTCTTCATGTAATTCACCTCTTTATATTTACCAGGTTTTTTTGCAATGTAACGGCCTGTTTGTTTAATTGTGATTAAAAAATCCGGCCTGCCGTACAATTAAACCTTATCTATTTTTTCAAACAGAAAGATACCTATTACGGGCGTGTGTCGCTCATTATCTAAACGCCCCCGATCTCATCCTATTACCGTTTTCCCATGGTTTTTTTCTCTTTCAAGATATTTTCAAAATATCTATAGTCACCCTTCATTTCTGTACAGATGTTCCCCGCAGTGCTGACAGTAAAATGCCTTGTGTCATTTTCCTGATCGATCCCACCAGAAGAACTTTCTTTGGAAGGAACTGCAGTTAAAACATTTTATGCCTTTGTCTGTTTTACAATAAGGATATATGGACAAATACTCATCCAGTGTAGGATAAGCATTCCTCCATTTCTTAGCTTTGCTTTTATAAAAGATTCTTTCAATAAATACGCATGTCCGGTAAAGTAATATTATCGATATGACAACCAGGAAACAGGTTGTGTATTGGTTAAAAGTCATAGAATTCTCCTCTAATTGCTCTTTATCTTTGTTTAAAATCGCCCCGTCATTGTTAAGTAAGGGGGAAGGCTTCTCCCCTCCCCCTTATATGGGATTAACCTCTTATTTCGCTAACACAACGTAGAGTATTCTCATGAGCAGCAAGGTAATGCCCGTTACAACAACAAGGCCTACAATAATCCTCTTATCGAGTTTTATGTATTGTATTTTCAAATCCGATTCCAGTTTTTGTATTCTTAGTATTAAATCAAGCTCTGATGCTGTTACACATTTTTTTGAAGATTCTACATAGTTCATTATTTCCTCTGTTTCTGATTCATTAAACTTATCTATTAGTATCTTGTAGATTCTTATTTTATCCATAACGTTTCTCCTTTTTTAATACCGGGGGATTTCTCCCCCGGGTCTTTTTATGCTGCCATTAATTGTAAAATATGGGTTTCTGTTTTCTGCTGTAGTAAGGGAGGAAGAACATTATCATTTATTATTGTCTTCCCCAGGTCCTCAAGCTTTACAGCCTTTACTGTTTTAAGGTTGTCTACGGACAGTATGGCATCGGGATGGGTAAATACTATAATGCCCTGTATCCATATCTTTATGTCTTTTCTTTGAAAGTATCTGTTCAACCACCTGATGTTCTTTATTAACTGGAATGAGGGGTTCTTGATATTTCCTGTATATGAGGTACCACCCCTTCCGGTCTTTACCTGCCTCCATGCATTGTCTGAATAGGTTATTACTCCCTTATGGTTTTTTACCTCTATGGCGTATAATCCTCCCGGTCCCATAAGAAGGCAGTCGTCAATATCTCCATGTTCTACGGGAACATTGTAAAAGGCGGTGTATTCATCCGGTAAAGTGTTTTTAAGGTATATCCCCAACGCCTCTTCTCCAGCAAGTCCTGTTTTGCATATTGATCTTTTTTTCATCTGATCTCTTGTTATAAACAATCCTGCAACTGCCGGTATGATACCCATTGCTGGAATGTTGTTTAAATAAAGACCTGCACATGCTGCCGCAATGACTGAGAGACCAGTTATACCTATTACCCTGTTGCGTCTATCCAGGGTGTCCTTTAAATAATGTGACATATGTATCTCTTTCATGAGACCTCCTAAAATGATCTTATATAGGTAGTTAATTATCACTACAGCATATATATTATCTATATGAGATTATCTTGTCAAACTATTTATGATCTTATGATGATAATTACTTTCTTATGATGATATATATTAATTTTCAAATGCTACGAGAGTTGTATAATTTTTTTTATGTTGGAGAAACATTGATATTTTGAGAACACTTTTGGCGCTAAAATTATAGTGGGTAATAAAGAAATGAATAAAGCAATCAGAAAACCAAAAAAGTGTTCGATGGAAAACGGATTTGGTGTTCGATACGGAGTGGATTTTACAATTACTGGGCGTTGTTCTACTAATCTGAGGACTGGCAACAACAAAAAATATAACTCATACACACCCATACCAGGGATGAACAACAAAATTCTCTCTTTTATAATATTGTTCTCCTCCATAAATAAGTATACCGTCCCGCATTATGGAGGGACGCAGAGAAGTGAAGTACCGGAGCCCATCAAAAAACGAGTTATTAACCGTCTCTCCTGACTTAATCTCTACAGGGATCAACGTTTCCCCGTTGTCAATTACGAGATCGACCTCATGACCTGTCCGGTCGCGCCAGAAATAAAGAGGGGGCCTCTCTCCTCTGTGACAGAATGCCTTGTACATTTCTGCAACAACAAAGGTCTCAAAAATGGCGCCTCGCAGCCCATGGCCGACAATATCCTCGGGAGATTTTATCCGCAGGAGATAGCATAGAAGCCCTGTGTCAAGAAAGTATAGCTTGGGGCTTTTGATAATCCTCTTTGAAAAATTTTCATGATGCGGCTGCAGGAGATGTACAATAAAACCGGCCTGAAGAATTGATACCCATTGGCGCGCAGTGGTATGGGAAATACCACAATCAGAAGCAAGGGATGAGAGGCTGAGGAGTTGTCCGGAGCGGCCCGCGCAGAGCCGTATGAATCTTTGGAAGGTATCAAGATTGCCGATGTTTGAGACCTCTCTTACATCCCTTTCCACGTATGTTTGATAATATCCTGAAAGCCAGTCGTGAGCGTTGAGCCTCTTGTCATGGATCCGGGGATATAATCCCTGAAAAAGAATAGTTTCAAGGGCGAACGCCGGTTTTGTCTGTGCCGGTATCAGTGTGGTAATTCCTGAGGGATCGATATCAGGATTACCTGTTAATTCATTCAAGGCAAAAGGGAGGAGGTTCACAATGGCTGTTCTTCCTGCAAGGGTCTGGCTTATCTTCTCCATCATATGGAACTGCTGAGAACCTGTAAGGACAAAGCTGCCCGGTCTATCATCAGCGTCAACGATCCCCTGGATGTATGAGAGAATATTCGCGACTCTTTGAATTTCCTCGATAATTACCCCATCCGTAAAGCGTCTGAGGAAGCCTCTGGGGTCGGATATGGCAAACTCCCGTTCATCAGGATCTTCGAGATTGACATAGTCGTGCCCGCTGAAAACCATCCTCGCAAGCGTTGTTTTTCCTGATTGACGTGGACCAGTTATGGTGACAACCGGAAAATCCTTTCCAAGGACAGAGAGTTTTTTGGAAAGAGTCCTTTCTATCATATTGAAACAATAACTGATATCGGTCAGTATGTCAACATGAAAGTTACACTTTCAATTTGCCGATAAAGATTTTATTGCAGGTAGACTACTTTTCATGAAAATTATGTGCCAGTTTAATATGATAGAAAATAGCCAGAACATCCTTTAAATAATGTGACATATATATTTCTTTCATTAAACCTACTGTTAATATCGTGCAATAGTAGTTATTGATCACCGCCTCAAATATAATAAATACCGGTCAAGCTATTCAGAATCTTATATTGATAATTAAATTCTTATGATGATATATATTTATTACAAACTGATATGATGAGGGGTAAAAAGGATGCTTATCATCAACATTAAGGGATTAATTGAAAAGAAAAGCGCCATTGAAAGAAGAAGGATTACCTATAAGGCAATAGAGAATGAGACAGGGATGAAGGTGCTGACACTATCCCGGATAGCATCTAATCATGACTATAACATATCACGAAAAGATATCGAGAAGCTGCTTCTTTACTTTAGATGCCAGCCGAATGAGTTAATGACATTGATACCTGAGGAGTAGATAAAAGGCTACTTTACATTAGGCATTATAAGTGCAGTTGTTTTATACAACTGCACTTGTCCTGACAATGGAAGCAAATTTCTTAAGGTCTTCTTCTTTTAACTAAAATAAATTGAGATCATTATGCCTGATGAATCTATAAATGTTGCATCAATAACTTCAGTTTCCGCCTCTCGCATTTATATTTTCAACAGCACAGCAAGATTACTGTTGAGAAATAATAATGAATTAGGACCCTATCTATTTACCGGGGTTGATAAAATTGTACTCTTGCCCCTTCAGATTGAATTCAAGGCCTATTGACTTCTTTCAGATGAGAAACAATATCCTGGGCAATATTTTATCAATTTTATCAGAACCTATGAGTGAAAATACTATCTGCCAAATCAAAACTAAAGAGATCACCTTTAATTTTCTTTAAAAACCTCAAGAATGAACCATGTCCAATGTTGGCTTTAGAGACTTTTCTTTCGCCCTTTCTATGGTAATATCCGAAGCAAGGGTTTTTGCGGAAATGCTGGCGGTATAACTATTTCAGGAAAGGGCTTTTTTACAGAGTGCCAACAGGGATAGACATAAACTTTTCTGTTAATGGCAGACTCTCCTGGGCCAGACAGATGATTCCCCCAGAGCCAACGGGCATGTTGAGTTTTTGCAAAACCTGAAAGTGCTTTATCATGTTTTTATCAGGAGAGGCACTTTTTTTGAACTCAAGAGGGTGTATAATACCATCTTGTATAATCAATAAATCAATTTCTTTTTGGTCTTTATCCCGATAAAAATAGAAGGGCGCTTTCAAACCACTATGCCACCAGGCTTTAAGTAGTTCAGACATAATCCAGGTTTCAAGAATCGAGCCTGACATCGCGCCGGCTTCAAGTGTTTCCGGGCTTGACCATTCTGTAAGCCATGCGCATAGTCCCGTATCTAGGAAATATAATTTGGGAGTTTTTATTAGACGTTTGGTGATATTTGTATGATAAGGTTCAAGCAGATATATGATGCCCGATGCCTGAAGGATGGAGAGCCAACTCTTTGCGGTATTTGGTGCAACATCGGCATCCCGTGCAAGGTCTGCAAGATTTAACAACTGACCGGACCGTGCCGCGGACGCCCGAAGGAAGCGCAGGAATACCATTTCATCTCCTACCCGGGCAAGGTCGCGGATATCCCTTTGCAGATAAGTCTGTACATAAGAACTATAGAACAAGTTGCGGTCTATTTCATCATTAATGACCATGAATGGAAATGAGCCCCGCCAGATTATACTGAACAATTCTTTTAAGGATATACTTCTACTGGTTTCTATCTTTTGTTGTATTACATCGAGCAGAGGAAGAAAAGGCTTTAGCCCCTTGCCTTGTCCAGTAGCCTCCCGCCTTGAAAAACCGCATAATTGAGTAATACCTACCCTGCCTGCCAGCGACTCAGACACCCCTTTCATCACATGAAACTGCTGAGAGCCTGTAAGCCAGAAAAGTCCCGGTTTTTGTGCCCTGTCAACCCCTATTTTTATGTAGGGGAGTAATTCAGGTGCGTATTGAATCTCATCAATAATAACAGGTGCAGGAAAGCGCTGCATGAAAAGTGCCGGATCTTCCTTGGCAAGACTCAGCACAAGAGGGTCATCAAGTGTTATATATGTTCTGCCCTTTTCTTCAAGATGCTTAAGGAAAGTTGTTTTGCCTACTTGTCTCGCACCGGTTACAAGCATGACAGGAAATTGCATGGAAGCTTTTTTGAAAAAGCTTTCTAATGTTCGCTCTATGTAGAATCTATTATTATCGTCCATAATGTATTACTATTGCATTATAGACGATAAATAACTGACTGTCAATAATTGGTTTATGCCTCACCTCGTAAGACCCGTGAAAGAGCTGAATGCGAATGGCATCAGTTTTTGAAGAACTGAATACTTTTAATATGGAACCATTGAGGAGAGTTGTTCTGGAAGAAGCCGAATCGTTGGTGAAAAAATTCGGTTCTCAGCCAGGCCTTAGAACTCTTGATGCATTGCATCTTGCAACATTTGTGCTCATTGCAGAGAAAGGCTGGGTTTTTGTAGCCGCTGATTAAACTCTTTGCGAAGGCACCCGATTGCTTGGATATAAAACAATGAACCCCCTTAGTAAATGAAATTACTTATAAAGCTATTGTGCTAAAATTGTGATAAAATAGATCAGAAAAGACTGGAATGGATAGAATAGAATGGACTATATAGAAATTAAAATATCATTTAATATCAGAGTATTATGGGAAATCAGACCTGATATGAAGGGCCTATAATTTTTATTTTGATAGGGCTCATAACCCGAAGGTCACTGGTTCAAATCCGGTCCCCGCAACCAAACAAATACAGGTACTTAGAGCAATCTAAGTACCTTTTTTTATTTTTGCAAATAACCTTCCCCATCACTATCCCCATCATACTTGATGTAAAAGTAAGTAAAATAGAGTAAATTGCAATGTTGCTTTCGGTAGATCTGATTAATAAAACAAAAAACAAAGAGCCACCAGCTCAGAACTTGGTAATTCTCAGCCAACTATCTCTGACGCTCATACAACCATCAACTCAATCTTTCCAAAGGCCCCCACAACTTTTGAAAAGGTTGAATAAATGATTTTGTAATCATGTCAGAGACAGTTCGTGTCTCTTTATTTCATTATATATATTTCTATATTCAACACTTGAAAACACAAAAAAGGCCGCTTCCAAGCTTTTTGCCGATTATAATATTGATCCATATCAGAGATTTTGCCGATAAAAACCTATCTAAACCTTCTTTATCAATAACCTTGCCGCCTCATCGATGATATTCATAACCGGTCGTGTATCCTCTTTCACCATGAGCAGGATATTGTGGTCTATGATATACATATGCAGGTGGCGGCGGAGGAGCAGAATGTACATAATAAGCTCTGCTGTGCATAGGAACGGCAGGAACAACTGCACATCCGGTTAATATAGCCAATACAATTATTACAATTATTGTCTTCATCTCTACCTCCATCATGCTATTTCCTTTTGGATCCATTTACTCCTATATATTGTTAAAGCAATATTTATACCTGAGTTATTTGTTTCATAAGCTTCTGCAATTACATGGTATGTTAGAATATTAACCCTGGAATTAAAAACGATTATGTCGATTTTATATGAGAGATCAGACAATAATGTCGAACAGTTATCGGCAAGATCTGATTGAAAAAGCTATTTTATGGTATAAAGAGTTGATTCATGACAAAACACAAAATACAACCCCTATCAGAAAAAACAGTCCATAAGGCAGAACGCCACCTATCAAAATCAGATGCTGTCATGAAACGGCTTATTGCTGAACATGGTCATTGTCCTTTAGCAAACTGGGAATATAATCCGTTTCATACCCTGGTAACTTCAATAATCAGTCAACAACTTTCTTCAAAAGCTGCTGATATCTTCACCTTGCTGCAAGTCTCTTCGCAGTTTCCTCACAAGTATCAACAAATGTATCGATATCATTTCTGGTAATCCAAACACCAGTGCTTGCACGAAAAGGAATATCGCTTGGTTCCGGTATATTGGTCACAGGATGTCTGTTGGGGATACAACCGCTGAAAAATGCGCTTGCTTCAGGAGAAGGGGTCCTGGTAAGACCACGACTATCAAGTCCGCCCATACCAACATGATAGAGATGATCCTTGAACATTTGTGTTTGAAAGGCTTCTGCCAGCTTGAAGTCTCTGCGTTGGGACTTATCGGCAAAAGGCGTAAATGCCACGATGCCAGATTTAAGTTCAGGGTCTTTTGTGGGCTGGAGCAGACAGTTGTCGCCGAATTTAGCAACAAGATGCTGACGCAAGTAATCGGCCAAGGTAAGGATGTAATTTTGAATGCGCTGTCGGCCGATTACATCCCAGAGTTCACAGACTTCACCAAGTGCACGCCAGTCAGCAGATTCAGGAAATCCATATATACTCAGGGCATTCCCTATGTCGAAACCTGCCGGACGAGAACCATCAAGTGGGGCATCAAGTTGTCCACTCCGGATGAGATGGAACCGTGGTAAAGGAGTAGGGTTAGAGGAATGAGCACTGTTGCGGATATAGAGTATTCCGGTGCCGCCGGGACCACACTGCCACTTATGACCCGAAATACCCCAGAAATCTATGCCGATGTCATTTAGTTTTGGGTCGAACATTCCTCCATAGTGGGCACCGTCTACTACAGTTATTAAGCCATACTGCTGAGCCAGTTTGGCCATTCGACGTGGAGGGATAATCTGGCCGTTAGACTGGGTGATAGCGGAAAAGAAGATGATCTTTGTCTTGCCTGGTCTGATCTGCCGTCGTACCGATTCTACGATCTCTTCAGCAGTAGCATTTTGATGCATCGGTACACCGAACTGGCGGATAACAACTCCGAACCGCGCTGCAACTCGAAGCATAGTAACAACACAATTGGGATATTCCATGGTAGATGTTAAAAGTTCATCTCCTGATTTCCAGTCTATACCGCTCAAAATCATGGCAACTGCATCAGTTGTATTCCGAGCAATGGCAATCTCGTCAGTGTTCGCTCCATAGCAGCGTGCAATCTTTTTCCTTGTTTCCTCTGACGGCTCCAGATATACCGGGAATGGATCACGTGCAACCTGATCCAGACCTTCTTTATAGCGTTTCATGATGGGTATTGGCATGGACCCTTTTTGAGCTGGAGCAAAATATCGGTTACGGGGATCAATGGTAAAAGTCTTCCCAAATTCTGTGAAGAAAGCTTCCTCAGTGCTTAACAAACCATCTGGAAGACGGACGGGTTTACTCAATATTTTGTCTTTGGATAAAGCAGATGAATATGTCGGCATCATGAGTAGAGTTGCTGCCACACCGGAGCTAAGCGCGCCTAAAAAGTTCCTCCTGGTTATGCCATTATTACCATCCTTCCCCTCTACCATCAAAACCTCTTTTTTGTCTCCACAGGTATGCATAAGTCACCCCTAAAGTGTTATGAGGCAATCATACCATGAATCATAAATAGAGAGAAAGGAAGTAAAAAAAGATTGCGTCGCTGAATACCATCTAAATATATTATGATGTCTATGCCGGTCTTTCAAGAGCAAAGGCCCGTTATATTCATGAACTGGCTCAGCGTGTATCTGATGGAAGGTTATCATTTTTTGATATTGAATCAGAAAAAAATGATGATGTTATTGCCGCACTTGTTGAGTGTCCTGGAATAGGTCGCTGGACTGCTGAGATGTTCCTTGTTTTTGGTCTGAGAAGACTTGATGTGTTGTCGCTTGGAGATGCAGGGTTGCAGAGAGCGGCAAGAGTTCTTTATGGAGATGGGTTGTTGGTTGTTGATGAGAGTTGCAGATGTGTGGAGGCCTTATAGATCTGTTGGTTCGTGGTATTTGTGGCAGAGTTTGGGGTGATGTGCTGGAGAGTTTTTTGAGTAATCTTGAGACGATTTTGCCGGTAACAGCTTACTGTAAATATGGGAGAATATATTCCAAATATGGCAATATAAGGCTATTGGGAAGAGATGGATATGAGTGCCCGGTGCTCTGTATTTCCATTGTCCTTATTAACTTTTCTGAGTTTTTAATGCTATCTGGTTGAAACATGCAACTTTAGGAAGGGTGAGCGTTATTATAATGGAATGGTCTGGGGAGAAAACTGGGTCGCTGGAAAGACAGTGGAGTGGAGAGGAAGGATTTTCTGATGTTCAGGATAAATCCGAGAGAGTAATTGAATAGGTAAGATTTAGTTTGTCTACAGCAAATATTAAAGTGTAAGATTATGAATACATGCAGCTAACCCCTTATCATGCCAAATACTTTGCCTATGAGCTTACTAAGCGCTGTTCGTCAAATAGTTTGGAAAAACTTTCTTCCACACTTTCTAATGCTCAAGTTGACCTGAATCCACATCAAATCGAAGCAGCCCTTTTTGCTTTCCGCTCCCCATTGTCAAAAGGAGCTATTTTAGCTGATGAAGTTGGTTTAGGAAAAACGATTGAGGCCGGATTAGTTCTCTCACAGAAGTGGGCAGAAAGAAAAAGAAACATTCTCTTAATCGTTCCA
>JAPLKC010000117.1 GCA_026388255.1 Pseudomonadota bacterium
GAAGAAATATGATAAGGCAAAACAATTTGAGACCTTTTATGGTTCTTTAAAAACAGTTCCCATGATAAAAGAATGTCCTTACAATATTGAATGCAAGCTTATTCAGACGATAGATCTTCCATCGAATGAATTCTTCATCGGTGAAATAGTGGCGGTCTATAGCGATGAGCAGTATCTGACGAATGGTATTCCTGACATAAAAAAGATCAATCCTCTCATCCTGTCCATGCCGGAAAGTAGTTACTTTACTATGGGAGACCATATTGCCCGGGCATGGGGTGCAGGAAAGAAACTTATTAGGAAATAATTGATACCGGCAAGAATTGAAAGAGAGAGTTTATATCAAGATTTAGGTCATGATGCAATTCTCCTATGCTGGGAAATACCTGGAAAGTTCTGTCACAGACACATTGTATCAAAATGGTTGTCAAATAATCTCAATATTTCTATTACGGAATTGTAAGAGATAGCGGCACATGATCTGAAAAATGATCTGCGCCGCTATAAAGTTTTTTTATTTTCACAAGATACAACAAAAAAGAAAAATGGGCATAAACCCATTCTTCCGTCTGTCCCAGCGTTATTTCTGTTCTGTTGGCTTTATCACGTTATCCTCTTTAGGGCGTGTTTGCCACCATCCCAGTCCTATAAAACCTGCCACGATAGTTACAACGATCAGTATAACCAACAGGATATTATTTCCACTCTGTTGTGTTGTCACTGATAGTTGAATCAGTCTGGCCGTCTGCGGGTCATGAACTTCTAAGTTGCATGCGCCAAGTGTTGCTGCTGTGATAGCGATCAATATAATCGCTGATAGCTTGTTTGTCATAAGATTATCTCCTATGGAGCCTGTCCATATGGATCAGGTCTTATGGAATATCTATTTCTATATGTAGCCATTGAATATTCAATTTATGAGCAGAAATTAACGATAGGGATACATAGGAATAGGTGTTCAGGGATACATAGGAATAGGTGTTCCCGATTTTTATCGGAATTGGTGTTCGAGATGGAGCGGAATTTATACAATAAGCCTGGAAAAAGATCAGACAGGTTGTCAAATCATCTCATCCTGTCCATTATAGAATTGTAAGAGATAGCGGCACATGATTCGGTAAATAATTTCTTGCCGCTATAAATTTAATATTCAAAACATTTCATATAGAAATTACATTTACATTTACATATGAAACTCTCGTAAGTCATTGAATATACAATTAATATATCTTGCAATGCCCTTTTATCGAGGGTAAATTAATATAATAAAAGGAGAATAATAATGTCACTTTTATCAAAATCGGACTGGATCATGTTTGGAATATTGGCGCTTATGTTCATCCTCTATTGGCTGGTATTCGGTACTGCCGCCCTTAAATACCTTATAACGTGAGGTGAAACTATGAAGAAAGAAGTTTTTAAAATCCTTGATACTATCATTGAAGATGTACAGACGGTAAAAAAGCAGTACAACGCCGGAAAATACCGTGACGCCCACAAGACCGTCGAGGAGATATTGAGAGGACGCTCCTGGCGCCTGTTCGATTATATCGAATCAGCCTACATCAAAAAGTTCAGCGACAAAAGCAAGTTAACGGAAGAGGAAAAGAAGAAGCTTATTGAGCTGAATAACACCCTTTCAGACCTTGAAAAGAGGATAAACAGGGAGGCGGAAAGAATTGCAGTTGAATGCGACAAGAGGATCGGATCTCCTGAAGAAGAGTTCCTCAAGGACTATGAGATTGAATTTGAGGTGTATTATCTCTTACGGGAGGACGACCCGGCCTATAACGAAGAAAGCGACAACACCCTTGCCAGGTTTTCTCATAATTGGAGCAAGGAAGAGAAGATTGTGTTAGAAACCGGATACAACTGGAATGAAATGGCCCACATGGGACAGGAAGAGCAGGCTGATCACGACTACCATTGCTGGCTCTTCCATGAACTATATGACCATTCCAGACCAAGATTGACAAAAAAAGACCTGCTCCGCATCGGCAGCGTCTGGGTGGACATCAGTCTGATCTATCAGCACTGCTTCGACCTGAAAGACGGTAAAAAAGTTGAAAGAATAATGGGGTGAAACTATGGATAAATACACTTTGCATTGTTTTAACGAGGTCATAAAGACCCTTCGGAAAGCTAAGAAGGAATATTCTCAGAAGAAGTATGCTGAATGTTCAGAAACCCTGTTCAGTGCTGAAGGGAAATACAGACACATACCCGAGAAGTTAAACTGTGACATGATCAGGGAAAAAGGCGATAAACGCAGAAAGCTGACCGAGAAGGAGCGCAATCAACTGCTTGCGTTAAACGATGTCCTATCACATCTTCAGAAAAGACTCAAAGAAGAGGCAGAGGCGCTTGAAATATCATGTGATAAGTGGACAAAGTCACCTGCTGAAGAATTCCTCAAGGATTACGAGATAGACGTGAAGGTCAGCTATCACCTCGATGAGGATGACCCGGCTTTCAGCGAGGACAGGGACAACACTATGGCAACATTTGGCTATCATAATGTAAGCCATGTACTTGATGATGACGGATGCAACTTTAATGACTGCGACCCTGACGACATGCCGCCGGATGAAAGACCCTTCCATGGGTTTCTCTTCCACGAGCTCTGCGATTACGCGAGGCAGATGCTCACGTGCAGGGATATGCTCCGTATCGGCTATGTCTGGACAGATATAGTCGTGAGGTATCAGAACCGTATTGACCTTTCTGAGATTTTGCCGGTAAAAACTGAAACAGAATAAAAACAAAGAAGCCTCTGAATAAGGGGCTTCTACTATTGTATAAGGATATGCCATGAAAAATATATTCATTACCTACTGCACAGGAACAAAAGATGACACATTGAAAGATGCCGGTATATCTGTCACTCCAGATGTCCTCTATACTTCCAACAGAATCAGGGGCTTTATCAGAAGATGCAAGAAGATGGGATTTAAATATGCAATCTTCTCTGACAGATATGGAGTATGGTTTCCTCATATAAAACATCCCTGGTATGAAAAACATCCTGATATAGTTACAGAGGAAGAGTATCAGGAACTGCTGAACAATTTTAATCAGAAATTGAAAAAGTATGACAAGATTTATTTCCATTACAATCCGGTCAGGTTCCATAACCTGTATAAGCGGTTACTTGATGAGACTGAACTGAAAAAGAGAATAACACTCTTCAGTCATGTAAGTGATATTGAAAGGAGGATTTATGTCTAAAAACTGTAAATGGTTACATGAGCAATTAGAGCGCCTGCCGCTTATGAAATACCCCATAGAACATGAACACCGTTTCTATAATCCCTTTGGATTACACTACCTGCCTGAAAACGGTATATATTTCTTCTATGAAAACGGCGAGAGCTGGGGACATGGCGGAGATAAGCCGCGTATTGTAAGAATTGGCAGTCATAAACAGGGTAACTTCAGAAAGAGGATAATGCAGCATTATTTCTTTGATGACAGAAAGATGAATTTTGATAAATCAAAGCCCTCTGACAGAAGCATATTCCGGAAGAATATCGGCAGAGCGTTATTATGGAGAGACGGAGATGAATATGTTTCTCTCTGGGAAAAAGATTTTACAAAGATCAGTAACAGGGATGTCTTCGGCCATATAAGAGATATTGAAAAAGAAAAAGCTATAGAGTCCAAGATTACAGAGATTGTAAAGAATAGATTTTCCTTCCGGTTTATTCAGATAGATGATGAAGCGGCAAGAATAGGCAAAGATGGACTTGAGAAGGCCCTTATAGGTACTATTGCCGGTTGCAAATGTTGTAACCCTTCAGATAACTGGCTTGGTAATCATTCCCCTGTTGATAAGATAAGAGACAGCGGATTATGGCTGGTACAATATCTGAATAGTAAAGAAATAAATGAGACACAAAAAGAGGTTGTCAGAAAGGCGATCAGGAAAGGTTCTGTTAAAAAACCAAAGGAACTGTTTTACGTGGCAAGTGTAGGCTCAGACCATACCGGTGTAGGAGTTGAAATATGGTTTGAGGAGAGAGGTCAGTATGATTTTGATGACAACTTAAATTTAAAAGTATCGGCTTATGAAAACAATAAAATAGAACTGAAAACCTGTTGTGACGTAACATTTAACCGTTCCGGGAAGATACTCAAAATCAAACCCAATAAATACGGCGATATTATCTCTGATCAAATCCGCATAAACTTGCAGCAATGGATTCTGTTGAACATAGAGATATTGCTGCAGCACTGGGATCATGACATTGATACAGTGAATTTTTTCAGGAGGCATGTGAAGCTTGAGATATGAGAGCTTGATACGTATTGGGTTAAAGGTTGTTGTTTCTTGCCGGTGACACTCCTGTTTTCCATTTATATCGGCAAGAAATCTCTTAATAAGTTCTTGCCGATATAAATCTACAATAGAAAAGATATCCAGGTGGTTTCCAGATTCTCAATTCTCCTTTTTCTATTTTAGGGGCATTGAGAATGGAGTATTTTAGAAAGGGGATATCCATTGTGATCTTGAACAGCCTTTTTATTGTGCAGGTAGTGTATGTTGATGTGTATCGGCATAAAACTGGTGTTGAGTATGGAGATGGTGTATCTACATAAGTATATTTTTTTCAAGTTGACCCGAGGCGATTTAAAATTTTCTGTTTCTTGCCTGATCTTGCCGATAAGGAAGATCAGAGACTGTGGACAATGGTTGGTGCAGCATGCTGGTGGGGAAGGAAGAAACAGAAAATAGTTTTAAAATATGTTTTGTCATCTTCTCTGAATCTGAAGTAATATAAATACTATGTTTCCTGTCGGTATAGAAGAATTAGACACAATCAAAAATGAATGTCTGCATATGTCGAACAAAAGAGCATTGTTATCGGCAGCAGCTTCGGCTATCCCTGTTCCCTTTACGGATATTGCTATAGACGTTGTGCTTTTGAAGCAAATAATACCTACAATAAGCGATAAATTCGGTCTTTCAAAAGAGCAGATTAATGAATACAATCCTCAATTAGCCATCTTTATCTATGATGCTTCAAAAAGACTTGGCGCTAATATGATCGGCAAGTATGTCACAAAAGAGCTGGTAATACAGATTCTTAAAAAAATAGGAGTCCGCTTGACAGCGAAACAGGCTGCAAAGTATATCCCAATTCTTGGGCAGGTAATTTCCGCCGGTATCGGTTTTGTGGGCATGAAGATGATTATCCGATCTCATATCAATGAGTGCTATAGCGTTGTAAAGACTGTTATAGAAGCAAAATAAGCCTGCTTTTACAATATAATTTAATCCTTACTGATAAGAGGTGATTAAATGGGATTATTTAAATCAATTTGTCCAGTTTGTGGTAAGGAATATCCAAACAGCATGATGGCTACATGCGGAGGCAGAGAGCGTGGCCTCAAAGTAAGTTGTTACAGAATGAAACCCGGATGCGGGGGCCGTTATTGTATAAACTGTTATATACAGACTAGTTTTTTAGAAAAAGGAATATTCAAAGACAAGTATGTGCAACATTATCATTGTCCAAATCCAAAGTGCGGATATGACAATGGACTTTATTTAGAAAAAGTTACAGTATGGCGATTCTTTGATCGCCCTTATAGGCCAGATACTCGTATATTTCACAATGACGGCAGGTATTATTAATTTCATAATTCTTCATTTGCTGCACATGACCCTTATCGGTATGATGATAAAGACAAAATAGAAAAATGTTCACTTCTGTCAGCCAAATGCAAGAACATGACGGTTACTGCAAGGCGATGTGAAATTTACAATTTACTGTTGTTGCAATTATTTCTGAGATTTATGCCGAAGTTTTTCGTAAAAAATCCAGACATATGTTCAGAGTTTTTATATCTGCATCATGCAGCAAGGATTCTATCGCTTTCTTAACGGTTTCTTGGGATTCCAGTCCTTCCGGTAAAACCAATAATTCAAAGAGTTCTGCATCTAACCCCTTTGCGATCTTTTCAAGAGTTAAAACAGTAATATTTTTCTGACCACATTCGATAGCACTGATATATTTTGCGTTAATCCCAGTTCTATCTTCCAGTGTTTCCTGCGTAATACCTCTCTTTTCCCTGATGCTTTGGATTTTCCTGCCGATAGATTGCAAAAGATTCATAATACCCCTTTTTATTTAAGATAACAAAAGGGGTATATGACTTGTAACCTCTTATAAGTTACTTAATTAGATAACATCTATTTATATATTGACAACATCATTTTATAAATTTAATATTGAAAAAAATGTAATATTTAAAGTGATTATCGGAGGAGTGAGTTGTGGACTCACAGCTTCTAGACAATATCTTGGTCAATTGAAACTTCTTTTGGGGTGCAGGAAATGAAATACAGAGACAAAATAATCAGAAATTGGATAATTTTATGTGCTTTTTTGTTAGTGATAGTTCTCTTTATTGTATGGACTTGTTCAGGGCCGAACCCAGAAAAGCTGAGAAGTGAATTAATGCAAACCCAGCAAAAACTTGATGAAGAAATAAGCAAACTGCCACTTGGTTCATTGACGCTTTGCCGAATCAATCCACTCTGTGAAGTCCCTCCTGAAGTCATAAAACTGGAAAATAGAATAAATCAATTAAGGGTAGATATTAAGGTGCTTGAGAGCAAATAGAACAGATGTTTTGTCAATGTTGAGGATAGATATGAAAAAATGCTTAATCGAATATTCTTAAGACGAAAAGCTTGCATAGGAATTTTTGGTAAACAAAAGGAGATAAGTAATTGAGATTAGGCCAAATAAGACCAAAAAAGACAGGAAATTTTTTTAAATGGTTATTGGTGCTCGTTTTGCTGTTTTACCCGGTAAAAGAGATTATCGAGGCAGGTCGATTTGAAGTGAGTAGCGAAGGAATATCAATAATTGCTGGAAGAGAAGAACCGATAGATACAAAGACAACTTTGGGTAGGATTTTAAATGCAATTGATACTGAAAACGATGTTATAAGAGCCAAGAGTGTCTTTGATAAAGAAGGTAGAAGCTTGCCCGAAAAAATACAACAATATCTCGGATGGTTCTTTGATTTTCATAATAAATTTATTAGCAGCAAGCTAAACTACAATGATCTTGTTGATGCTAATAAATTTATAAAAGGTTCATATTATATAAAAAAATATTTTGAAAAATACGGAACCAAAAAGATTGATATTTACCGCTCTGAGCAGGTCATACCCATCACAGTAATTAAAATAGCATATATGGCCAGCTCCGGGTACGACCGTATAGGCATATTAGGTGGCCTTTCTGAACAGTTTCTAAAAACCATTATTGGTCCAAAAGAAAATTTGAATGTGAACGGGGCCATTGCCCTTTGCGTTATTGTTCAAATGGAATACCGGCAAGGTGCCGGAAATTTCGCTAAGGCACATAATAAAATAGCGCTGAATAACATGGTCGGTAGGATAGACAAATGTTTTGAGGAGTATCAGACAGCCTTGGGCGACAAAAATGGCAAGAAGGGCGCATTAATTGAGTATCATAATTTTATAGAGTCATACAGAAAGGCTGCCGAGAAGCTTAAAAATGAAAGTGACATTCATAGAATTACTAAACCCATAGATATCTTTGGTCTCTGGGAAAACTATGAGCCCCAGGGAAACATACCGGGCATATGGATAAGCATAGGGGAATCAAAAGGGGGTTAATTTGAGCACAACAAAGAATGACAAATTATATGAAAAGGTATGCAAAGATGAACCATTGTTCTGGGGAATTTTGAAAATTACAATTGGAATATGGATGTATTATCTATCATCGAAATACATGAGCAGCAGCGGAAACTACAGGCTTAATATTTTTCTATTGCCTGATACCTTGGTGTTTCTGATGTTTGGCGCTGTTGTTTCTCTTGTTTATTACTCATACTATGGCATTATGTATAGCAAATACGAGCATGACTTGAGTATAACGGCCAGACTTTTATTTATTTTTGGTGATATCTTTGTCTACACTTCTTTTTTTAGTATAGTTTTATTCCCTTTATCAGGTTTTGGTGTTGTTCAGTGGGCATTTGTGGCATACATGCTCTTTACAAATTTAATAATGGCAAAAAACGAAGGGTTTTTTAGATGCTTTGACCCGCTTTCATTTTTAATCATAGGGGTAGTGATGTATATTGCGAAAATATTTGTTCAGTATTCGTTACCGCAAAACCCTTACCAGGAATTTATAAGCGGAAATACAACGATGAGGTGGGCGATATTCGCCATCGCTTTTGTTTTTGGAATTAAATATATGATAGATTTGTTCAAACGCAAAGAAGACCTGAATATGGCAGGATCAAGCAGTATAGCAAGAAAAATCCTCAATTTTGGGATAGAAACAACTAAAAAGTTCGTAAAGATTGTCATGTCAGCAGGCATCTTAATTCCTTTGATAGGTATATTACTGTCAGTAGGTTTGCCTGTTGTTATATATATCGTTGTAAAGATGCAAACGGATTTATGGAATAATCTCGGATCGCTTTTAGATAAATTGCTAACAACTGACAGGCTAAGCATTATTTCCTCAAGATCATTGGCCGTCTTTCAGCTAATTGCTTTCTTCGTTTTTTTAGCCTATTTTGCAATTAACAGCATTATATTTAAACAATTTACTGATAATGAAAAAAAGGCGTTCAACGAATTCCTGAATAATTACCCTGATGAATTTTTAGAAATTATCAATAAGGATGCTTTTATGGATATGGCATTAAAGGAGAAGGGCGGAATTACGATTGCTTCTAAGGCTAAAGATCTACGTGATGCTATAAAAATCGAGTACAAAAAATTCCAGAAAAATCAGGTTCCGCAGGTGACGGGAAAAACTTGAAAGCAAATTTTTATAGGGGGTAAAAATGCCAGTCGATATTGTAGGTAAAAAAAGTAATTACTTGATTGAAAGAGATTTTGACAGACTACCGGAGGCATTGAGAAACAAGATCTCAAAAGAAAAAGAAGAGAGAGACAATCAAATTGATAAGTTAACAAGCCTTGGAGACCTTGATAATTTAAAGACTGTTAAGAGAATGGTTGAAAAAATAAAGTTACCTGAAGGTATCGAGGTCCAGATAGATACCGGAAGCCTTGATTTTAAAGCCTTAAAAAACGCGATTTATAATGAACTGGATGAACACGAAGACAAAATTGTGGATTTGTATGGTTCTTGTGAACACTTAGGGGTGGTGTTTTTGGATATAATCGACGAAAAACATATAAACGATCCAGAGAGGAGAAAGGCATTCTGCCAGTTTATAGAAAGGTTGTTAGCTTATAAGATAAACGGCATAGAAAAAATAGACGAGAAGATAGATACTTTTTGGGACCAAATTTCAGAAGGGAATGAGATCAAAAACAGTGATTTTGAGAATGCGAAATCATCAATCAGATTGTTATCAAAAAACAGTTCTAAAGACGTGTTTTCATCCCTGTCAAGAGTCTTAATGAAGGTTGATAATATTAAACCGGGTACTGCAGAGCACGAAAAGGGCCTTGGGGGTAAGTTAAAAGATAAAGTAATAGGTGCATTTGGATTTGGGATCCCCATCGATAAAGATAAAATAGCCGAATTGTACCTTTCTATTTTGGAAAGCCTTAAGGATACATTAACCAAACTAAGTGAGAATGGAACAGTTGAGCCTTTGGTTGAGGACAAGGGTGACATTTTGTCTATTATTCAATTTTATTCAGAACAAAGAGCTGAAAACATAGACAATAAAAGATTTGGAGATTTTAGAAACAAATTGAAGGATGTGTTGGATTCTTTGATTGCTTATTATGGGAGCATCATTCAGCTAGTTACTAATGATAAAAGTTTTTTAGAAGGTTATAACGAGACCTTTTTGGGTAGCCTTCGGGAAGTTGTGATGAAATTTATTGTTGGCTATCCGGAGCCCACACTTCGAAGGAGCGCCTTAGACAAGATACGAAATTGCGGCTATGTAACGATAGATATCTTGAAAATGTTCATTTTTAACAAACCGCCTGATAAAGAAAAAAACGATACAGCACAATGGGAAAACGAAATTGCCATTAAGCAGTTTGCCATTAATATCTTCGGAGATATATTTGCCAATCCAGACTATGATGAGTACATGCAGGAAATGACGGATAGTTTAAATAGATTCATAGTAGACGAGAAAGAAGATTTAGATTTAAGAAGAAACGCACTCGAAATACTTATAAATAATTGCGATTTAAAGTACAGCAATTTCGAAAAAATTATAGAGGCCGGAAAAGATAATAAGGATATTAATCATGATTTCTTCCATAGGCTTGTGGATAAATTAAGCGATCAGACGGCAGAAAAGCTTAATGAATTTGTCGCGGACAAGGGCATTACCCTTTTTAGGGATGTTATCTTGCGAACTGATATAGAATCGAGCGAAAGGATAAGGATCATAAATAAGTTCAGCAACGAAGACTGTGCATACGAGACCATAAATGTATTTTACGAGATTATCGAAAAGTCTAAGGAAACAGATATCGTTAAGCGTATTTTACATACAGTAATATGCAAGGAATCAACATACGATAATAATAGACTTGCTAATACCATCAACAAAAAAGTTTTGGACAAGGATATCTCGGCTGAAAAGGTAAACGCGATATTGAATGAGGTTGATATATTCATTAAAATCATTCGCCCGGATATCTTTGTAGAAAATATTCAAAACCTATTACAGGCTGTTTTTGAACACGAGGATATATCAAAGCTTGATTTCACAATCCTGAACAGATTTGCATTAAATATACTTATGAAACTTAACGAGATCGGCGAAACAGACTTAATAGCGAATCCTGTTTTCAATAAAATTCTTTCTATAAAACGCATAGAAGACAGGGTCAAGGAAATAATAATTTCTAAATATGTTGATAACCTTTTGAATTTGAAGGACGAAGGCCACATCAAGACTTATCTGATTAATATTGAAAACGACCAAGAAAACGAAAAGCTTTTTTACCGAATTTTGGCGGACGAGATATGTAAACTCAAGCCGGACGGAGCTAAAGCATTTCTTTTATCAGAAGGGAAAGATTATATTAAAAAAATCATTTTAAGAGAGATGCCTGTTGATCAAAGGAAGAAGGTTATCGATGTATTCAAGGATGAAAAGTTTTACGAAAGAGAAGATCTTAAAATATTTTATGAAGCAGCAGAAGATTCGAAGGAAAAAGATATTGTTAAATATCTGATGCAGTACGTCTTGTGTAAAAACAATATTTATGACAACTTTGCGATCTCGGAGATTGTTAAGCGATCTTATATAGAAAATAATTACGATAAGATCAACTCAATTATAAGCCGTATTGACAAGTATATAGGGTCTTGTGATGATAGCAGTCATTTTTTGGATGATCTTCAGCGGCTAATGCAAGGCATTATAGACAATAAAGATTTTAATGAATTAGACTTCAAGGCAATTAACAGTTTTATAAGGACCGTTTTCAAAAAGCTGAAGAGCATGGGTAGGGAAGATTTTTTGAGAGAAACGATATTTTACAAGTTGGTATCTGTAAACAACATAAAAAACGACATTAAGGAAGATATAGTTAACGTGAATATCGATTATTTTAATGAACAAAAAGATTTAACCAGAATTAAAAAATTTGTTAAAGACAGTTTCTTAAGTTAAGAAACAAGCATTTAGCAAAAAAAAAAAAAAAAAAAAATGAAACAATGTCCCTTCTGCACTGAAGAAATCAAAGATAAAGCAATCAAATGCAAGCATTGTGGCGAATGGTTGCCCGAAGGAAATGGATTGCCTGACGATAAAGCAGAACAAGAAACTGCTCCTTCAATTGAAAGTAAAAAGAAATCCAGGAAAAAAGTCAAAAATTCTGACGAAATAGAATGGGCTGAAATCATAACGAATGCGTTTTTATAATAATCTGATCTGGTAGGCATAAACAGCGAGGCTTAAACTGGGACATTACGTAAATTCAGTTCTTATAAAGGGTGAGCATGTTGTTTATGAAACCGAACTCCATTGGATCATATATTTCTCTTTCCGTGCAATATTTACCCTATGGTTATCCCCTTTGATCAGGCGCGCCACCAGCGAATTCGTTATTACAAACAAACGTGTTATCGTCAAAGTAGGTCTCATAAGAAGAAAAACCCTTGAGATGAACCTGCAAAAGATTGAATCGGTTAATGTTGAGCAGGGCATAATGGCAAGGATTCTGGGATATGGAACTGTTACAATCGTTGGAACAGGAGGCACAAGAGAATCATTTACAGACATTAGAAAACCCCTGATGTTTCGCAGAAAATTTCAGGAATTCTCAATGGGCTCAGAAAGTTGACAGGAGGTATTGCCAAATGTATATAGCCAAAATACAGAAAAAAGTGCTTGAACTGTATGACGCAGAAACCGGCGCCCTAAAACAAGTAATAAACTGCGCCATATGGGACGGCATAATCAGAGCGGATACTGAAGGAAATCTGGTATCAATTATATGCGGAGATCGAAGAACAAGGGTTTATGATATCCAAACTGGCGCTTTAAAAACCACCATTCAACGCAGTCCTTATTAATTTAAATATCAGGAGGTAATTATGTCATATTCATCGATTCTTGCAAATGAAAAGAAATGCGCCACATGTGCCTATTGGCAGGGCAAAAGAGAACCATCAAGGTTTATAGAAGGTAAAATGCATTCCATTAAAGCTGAATCCGGTAATTTTCCCTGTATTGCTCAGGCCAACCAACCAAAGCAGGGTATTGCATCATGTACAAAGTGGAAAAAGTGGGATGCAATTTGAAAAAACATATATAGCTAAACTCTGTGTCCGTAACAAAGAGGGAATCACAAGAGGCAGGATAAATTTGACTGTCTGTCTATAAAGCTGATACTCACAAAGATTTAAAGCACTTTATTACCAAATGCAAAAGTGAAAAATAAAGGGAAAATAGATGAAAAAATTATTAAATTCATTCATTGGTCTTATCAACAAAGAAATCAGCAATAAAAAGAAGATTAATGCTGATCTATCTATTGAAAGCCAATTTGATGAAATATTCAGTGACGCTGACTTAATCGCCGCAGCAATAAAGTTTGAGATGCACCATGGAGTTGAGATTCCGGATGATTACATGGTCTTTACAAGTACCTTTCGTGAATTAATTAAAAAAATTTCAAAGCTGCCAAAAATAAGCCCAAATGAAATGTCGAAATTTATACGCCAAAAGCAGAAAATGCTCGACGGTGTTCTTCAAGACCTTTATGATGATAAAAAGTTCGTTGAAATTATTAAAAAATCTACCGCCAGGGAAGACAAAACATATAAATCTCTTAAAAATATACGCATAAAAGAAGAAAAGGAAGTTTTGGATTTTATAAGTGATTATTTTAATGCAAGCGTCATATCTCGCCTGTTAAAGATTAAAGATGATAAATTTCCGGTATTTACCGATATGAGAGCAAATTATATACAATTAACCGACAAAATGGGCGGCGATATTTATTCTATCTGCCGTGAAGTATCAGAAATATTAGGTTTAACCGATTTTCCTGTAGAATTTTATGTTGAAAACAAACCGCAGGTTAATGCATTCTCTTATCATAGTTACAACACTAAGCAGCCGCATTTTATTACACTAAATTCAGGGCTTTTGAACGTATTCAGCGGGGAAGAGCTAAAATTTGTAATCGGCCACGAGTTTGGTCATCTTATTTATGAGCATCTTCCCTTTAAACGAATTGTAGATTTTATTTATCCTGATCAATTACCTCCTTCATTATTAAATGTTTTTGATTTATGGCAAAAACTGAGCGAAATGTCCTGTGACAGAATTGGCTTGCTGGCAATAAACGACTTGGATGCTGCGGTAACTGCCAACTTCAAGCTGTCATCCGGGCTTCATACAAATCAATTTAATCTGTCAGCTCATATCCTTGCATCTGCAGCAGAGCAAACGGTTAATGAAGTAGCAAAAAAACCGTATTATGTATTTGATACCCATCCGGCCTTTCCGATAAGAACGAGAGCTATTGAGCTATTTTACCATTCCCAGACAAGAAAGCATTTCATGGATCATAAAGAATATAAAAAGGATAATCTGTTATCGAAAAAAATCCATGAGCTTGCAGAAATGCTAAAGCTAAAACCAATTGGAGGGCAGAAGCAAACAGAACTGGATTTCCTAGCATCGGCAGGATATCTAATAATGACAAGCAGCAGCGATTGGAACGCCGATAAACATGGATATCTGATAAACATTCTTTCACAATACTGTTACTGGCCGCCTTTATACCTGGATATTTTGGTGAAGGAGGACAATATTCATGATGTTATGGAGAGCATTTCCTCGATAATTGTTGAGAGATTTTCTTTTCTTTCACACTCTCTCTTCAAACAGTTGATACCATTGATAACAAGAGACAAAAAAGTCAGTAACCAGGAAATCGAAACTCTCTTCAGTATTGCAGAAAAAATAAAGATTCCATCAGATGTTGCAAATGATTATATACTTGTTGCTGAATCTGCCTAAGAGTTGCCATTTTTACAGCCATAATCTTTTTTGTAGGTCTTGCCGACAAACTTCTCTCTCAGAAAATACACCCTGATGTTCCCCAGATTCTCCATTCCCATTTTTATATAAGAAAAAAACCAGAAAGGAGCATTTTTTACCGGCAAGAACTGGATAAACAACAACATTATCATCAGATTTAACGCTCCAACATAATCTCATATTCTCCCCCTACATATAGAAATAAATCCTTCATAACAACAACCACATTCCCTTATAAAACCTATAAGAACTGGTTCTCTTCTTTGCCCCGTATCAACATCTCACCAATTTTTCAAATCACCCCAAGTCAACTTGAAATAAACCAAACACATTCAAGTCTGACAAATCAGACCTGAAAAACATCATCACCAAGCCACCCACAGGTGACTTGCTCAAAAAATCCCCCCAATTATCAAGACTCCCAGAAGCCTTGATCCGTCATAATCCGAATCCGCCGATCAAATAAAGCAGCACCCCAACATACACACCAAAATCAATATAAAGGAGGGCATCACCATGCTCAAAGACTATCTCAAGGCAGGCTATCCCACTCTCTGCATCTTAACCCAGGAACCCCACAGGGCTGAACAGGTTCTTACCTGTGAAGGCTGGAGATTCGTTATCTGGGATTGTATGCAAGGGATCAGAGAATCAGGAACAAATAAGATTATTGATGAAGTAAGAGATCCGGTACAGGCAATACAGTTCTTAAGCGGTTATACCGATTTAGTGATGATCTGCCACAATTTACATCTTTTCCTGGAAATACCCGAAGTAATCCAGACAATACAGAACGGTATCCCCAGATGGAAAGCAACCGGTTGTGCACTCATCATGGTCTCGCCCATTATTCAGTTAAGACCTGAAGTAGAAAAGTTCTTCCATGTCATCGATCTCCCATTACCCGGTGATGAAGAGCTTTTTAAACTACAGACAGATATCGGCAATCCGCTAAATATTAAACCAAATAGAAAAGCTGCCCGTGCTGCAAAAGGACTTACCGAGTTCGAAGCAGAAACTGCCTATGCCCTATCCCTTATCAGAAGGGGTTACTTCTCCACAAGAACCATCTCAGAAGCAAAATCACAGATTATAAAGAAGTCAGGACTCATGGAGTTCTGGGAACCGGAAGATATCTCAAACGTAGGAGGATTACAATTACTAAAATCATACATCCAGAAACGATCTCAAGCATTCTCACCAGAAAATGTAACACTTCCTCAGTTGAAAGGTATTCTATTAGTCGGTATTCCCGGAACAGGTAAGTCACTCGCTTCCAAGGCCACAGCTTCTATATTAGGTTGGCCTCTTATAAGGCTCGATATCGGCGCCCTTAAAGGATCGCTGGTAGGACAGTCAGAACTTAGAATGAGACAGGCAACGAGTTTAATCGATGCCTTCGGTAAATGTGTAGTATGGATAGATGAAATTGAAAAGGCCTTTTCCGGCACCAGATCATCAGGAGAAACCGACGGAGGAACAACAGCTTCCATGTTCGGTTACTTCTTAACCTGGATGAATGAGACAAAATCTCAGGTACTGGTAATGGCCACAGCAAACAACATATCTCAGCTTCCCCCTGAGCTGTTACGTGCAGGGAGGTTCGATGCCACATTCTTTGTAGACCTTCCCGTCAGATCAGAAAGAACAGAAATAATCAGGATAATGAATAAAAAACATAATTCAGATATTCCCGCTACCTATGCAGAAAAACTGAACGGCTACACAGGCGCAGAAATTGAGCAGCTTGCAAAAGACAGTCTCTATGACGGTCTTGAGGAAGCATATAACTGTTTAGTCCCCCTATCCAGAACCATGAGAGAAGAGATTCAATCATTAAGAGAATGGGCAAAGACAAGAGCAAGATTCGCAAATACACCGGAGGAGGAACCTGAAGAGACGAGAAAAATACGTCATAAAGGTTCTCACCTGAAAGGAGAATAACATGCTTGTAAATACATTCATAATTACCCCCAAACCGGAATACACAGATGCCCTGATAATAACATCCCATTTACAGAAAATTACCATGGCCTCTCTTATACCGGAGAAGTACAGAACATTATTTAAAAGTATTGTTAAGGATTCTGTTAATAACATCATGGACAACAGGGATCATCAGAGGGCCTATTCAATAATGGCTGAAGCGATGCTCACCGGATACGGTGCGTTATGGTATCCCGATACCGGCGCAGATTCTTTACAGCAAATCATAAGAAGAACCTTCTATAACACCCTGCTGATTATTAAAAACGATTATAACCCCTATAAGTACGATTACTTTATCATCGTGTTGTCACAGGAGGTCATATCAGAACATGCATTTGAATCCTGCCGGTATCCAAAGCATAATGGATATAAAAAGAGAAATAACGGCCAGATTCTTGTATGTGACTTCTCCCGGCCAGCCTGAATATGGAGGTGAAATGGATAATTTATTCAACAGCCTCCGATGCAGAGTTAATCTGACATGGGATTCAAAAGAACATGAAGAAATTGAAATTAATAAACCGGCCGATATCTACAGGATTGTCAGAGACGAATTAGTCAACGCAGACAGAGAAATATTCCTGTCAGTATTGCTTACCGCCCACAATACCATTATCGGTATAGAAAAGGTAGGTATAGGTGGTCTCTATTCCTGCACTGTGTCAGCAAGAGAACTATTTAAAAGTGCAATCCTCGCAAATGCAAGCTCAATCGTGCTCTGCCACAATCATCCATCAGGAGATTTAACCCCCAGTGACCAGGACAGGAAGATAACAGAAAAGTTAAAGGAAGCAGGTAAGCTTCTGGGCATCACAATACTGGATCATATCATTATCACCAATAAAGGATATACCAGCCTGGATGACAATCAGTCAAAAAGCATTCTATCAAGAAGAAAACGCTAACTGTGTGAAGCCCGCCCGTCCGCTATTATGGATACGCACCTGATAGAGACGTTCAGGAAAATTATACTGTACCAGGCGGTGAAAGGTGCAGCTTCCACAAAAGGAGGTGACTTATGGCATATACACCAGAATTATCACAACATGCATCCTCTTTACTCAGAAGGATCGCATGGGCAATAGGAAGACCTATGACAAAGACAATAGAAATGATCTTTGAACAATTACCCAAATTCATAAAGAAAGAAGAAGTATGTAACCGATGCAGAGATAAAACATTATGTGGCGGTTGTGGTTTCAATCAGAACCGTTACCTTGAAGGAGGATAGCTATGCAGACAAGAGAAGCCGTTGAGAAAATAATCTCAAGAACAGCAGAAAGCTTGTCCTATCCAAGAACAAAGGGTAGGAATGGAGATAACCCACGGTGATTTTTACCAGGAGGTATTATCAGATTACATTGCCCCCAGATGGAAATATGACGACCAGATCCCTGTTGTATCCATCTCCATTACCACATGCACAAAATATAAGAAAGAGAGGAGGTAACATGAGTTCATTTGAAATCTACTTCAATGACCTCACACAAGAAGCCCAGGAACATCTTCTAAAAACATTCAACACAACCCCTGAAGATGAAAACTGGGATATTGCACCACTGGCAATTATAGAAAGAGAAGGAGGTGATTAAAATCAGTCACATTGCAAAGATTGAATTAGAAATAAAGTTACTCGATGCCTTAATTGCAGCATGTAACAGATTAGGCTTCGAATTCGTAAAGAATCAAAAGACCTACGAATGGTATGGCCGCTATATGAGGGACACCCCTTTGCCTGAAGGAATTACAGAAAATCAGTTAGGTAAATGTGACCACGCCATAAAAGTACCCGGATGCTCATATGAGATAGGGATTGTTAAAAGAAACAACAACTACCATCTTCTATGGGATAGTTGGGAATCACAATTACGTTTGGCTATCGGCAAAAACGCCGGAATAATCAAGCAAGCCTATACCACAGAAGTGGTAAGGCATGACGCAAAGATAAAAGGCTACCGTATCACAGAAAAGCAAACAGAAAAAGGCATCAGGCTGATCTTACAGAAGTAATTCAAAGAAACCGGCCGATACTTATCAATGGCCGCTTTACCCACAATATCAATCTCAGGAGTAAATCCATGAAAGAAATCATCATCGATATTGATAACGACGGAGAAATATCCGTCGAAACCAGAGGTTTTAAAGGCAAGTCCTGTTTGGAAGAGTCGCAGTTCGTCAAAGACCTTATAGGTCAGGAACTCCTCCAGCAGCTTACCCCTGCTTATTACGAAATCAATAAAACCCAGATCAAGAAATACTTGAAACTCTGTGGTTAAAAAAAACAAAGGAGGACACACAATGGAATATGAATCAATTTTTCAAAAAGCATGTTTGATCCAATTATCCACATCAGTATGGACACCCACCAAGATGCTCGACCATTCCGTCATGGAAAGGATCGGCAAAAACTCTGACTGGTTAAGGGGAAGAAAGTATCTGATCAATCCTGAGCTATTGGGACCACTCAATACAACATCCCACCAGGCAAGGAATCTCGTACAGAAGCTGTCATTACCTTTTCCTATAACAGGTATATACCTTATACCAAAAGAATCACTCTCTCACGTAGACAGCAGATTAGAGGAACACAAGAAGGTATTCACGGATAAGGCCGCAGCCTTTGAAACCGAATACGGCCAGGCCCGTAATGAAGCAAAACTTGCATTAGGCAGTCTCTTCAATGAGGGAGACTATCCTTTGCATATAAGCAGTAAGTTCAAGTTCAACTGGAGATTTCTTACGATAGATCTTCCGGGCAAGAGCACAATTCTTTCTCCAGAAATCTATGAAAGAGAGAAACAGAAGTTCACCGACATGATGGACGAAGCCAGAGACCTCGCATCTTTTACCCTCATCAATGAGTTCAGAGAGATTATCGATGGTCTTGTTGAGAGGTTGAATGGTACCGGCAAAGCAATCAAGGGCGCCACATTCAATAAGCTAAGAGAGTTCATTGATACTCTTGATACAAAGAACCTCTTTAACGACCAGCTTGTAAAAGAGTTTGCCGATGAAGCCAGAGAATCATTAAAAGGAGTATCACCCTATGGTCTCTCTTACAATGATGCAATGAAAAAGGCGGTAAAAGATTCTATGAACGCCTTAAAAGAATCCATAGATATTGCCATCGAAGATCTCCCCAAAAGAAAGATCCGTCTTGCAGTATGACCACACAGGAGGAAGGGTGATATTGGCGCAAGCTCTATACGCGCAAGCGCCTTCACCCTCCTCATCACCATAATACTAAAACTTAAGGAGGCAGCACATGAACATCAATATCATTTCAGGGAATCTGGGCGCTGACCCGGAAACAATCTACACAGAATCAGGTATGCATATTGCCAACTTCTCCCTGGCATTCAAAGCAGGCAAGAAGACCGCATGGATACATGTAAGCGCTTTTGACAAGCTTGCGGAGATTGCAGAAAAGCATCTCCACAAGGGAGCAAAGGTAATTGTAACCGGATCTCTTACCCAGGACAAATGGACAAATAACGAAGGCCAGGTCAGAACAGTCTTTAAGCTCATTGCAAACCGGATTGAGTTCATCCATACAGACGGAAGAGGATTTGACAAAGATAATCCAGCTCCGAATGATGACTTCGCCCATGAAGAGGAGGAATAGACCATGACAATGGCTCAGCTTCAGCAGAAGGAAGAAAAAGGTAACACTTTAAGGGTCTTTCAGGTGACCTCAGGTGACTACTACGTAGAATCATCCAAAGGCAAGGTCTGCTACCGCGTATCATTAGATAATAACGACAGCGGCTGCACCTGTGGAGATTACAACAGTAATATCCAGAATGACAAGAACTTTACCTGTAAGCATATGCTCGCAGCCATGAAGTTCTCAGAGACAGATCAGAAGCCCAGACTTGATGACAGATTCGTTATGGAAATTCAGGGTAACGAGTTTGTAAAATATGCAGGTGTGCTGGATTTGGGACATCAGAAAGGCATAGCAAGGTTTTGCACGGAGGCAGTCCAGTATCCTACCAAGGAGAACGGCAACGAAGCCATCTGTAAAGCCACCCTTATATCTAAGGAGGGAGAGGAGTATATAGACTACGGTGACGCTAATCCCTTAAACGTCACATCAAGGGTAGTCAAGCACATCCTCAGGGTTGCATCTACCCGTGCAAAGGCAAGGGTACTCAGAGACTTTACCAATATCGGCATGACCTGTCTTGAAGAGCTTGCAGACTTCGACGAAGTTGAAACGCCTAAGAAAGAAACAGCACCCGAGAAGTCCAATGTCAGACCATTCAAGAAACCAAAGGAGGAGAAGGATGCTGCCAATAAGAAGACTGATACCCCGGCTCCTGAGAAAGATCAGGAGAAGAAAGAAGAACCCCCAAAAGAACAATCCCCCGAACAACCACAAAAAACAGAACAGGCGCAAAGTCAGACTGATAATGTGGTAAAAATCGCTACTGCACAGATGCAGGCGATTATTAACCTCGCAAAAAGAAGAGGGCTGACGGAAGATGATATCAGAAAGAGAATCGAAGATAATTACCATGTCTCCTTTGAGGCCATGAATTCTACCGATGCCAAAGGGTTGATACGTCAACTCCAGCAGTCCGCATAACCCCCGCATTATACCCCACCATAGCGGTATGGGAGCTTTTATATGCTCCCTGCCGCTATCAATTTTTTAATTAAAGGAGAATATGATGAATATTACAGAATTAAGAACTGAACCACATTTATCGGCAAGCGGCATTAATGATTATATCGATTGCAGCTTGCTTTATAAGCTCTCCCGTATAGATAAATGCATACCGGAATTTACCGCCGACAGCCTGGCCTTCGGATCAATCATCCATGAAGTCATTGCCATATATCAGAATGAGAGAAAGATGGGCAACAGTTTTACCAGAGACAACATGCTCAACTGTTTTGACTATTACTGGGCGGCAAAGGCAAAAGGAAAGGATTATATCAGGTATAAAGGAAAGAGCACCTATGATTCACTCCTTATACAGGGGAAAGGTCTTCTCTCCGTCTATTACGATTATATAATACAGAATACATTTAAAGTAGTAGCAGTGGAAGAACCATTCAGATTTATCATAGAAGGGATTGATGTGCCGATAATAGGCGTAATCGATCTTATTGAAGAAGATGAATCAGGCACAATTGTAGTATCTGATACCAAAACCAGTAAACAGTCTTTCAATGATGACAAGATAGATAAGAACTTCCAGCTTACCCTTTACTATATGGCATTAAAGGCCAACGGGTACAAGAACAGGGAGATACTATTAAAGCTTGATACCCTGATTAAAACAAAGCAGCCGAGGTTCGAACCGTACTATACGACAAGAACAGATGATGATGTGAGAAGGGCGGCCAGGAAGATCATGTCAGTCTGGGAAGAGATACAGAATAACATCTTTATCCCCAATGACACTTCCTGGAAATGCGGAGGCTGCGCATATCAGACCTATTGCAGGGAGGCAGTATGATTAATTTAAACGATGCCCAGAGGGCGGCGGCAAGTTTCACCAATGGAATAGCAAGTGTGGTTGCAATACCGGGTTCAGGTAAAACTATTACCATGACCCATAGGATAGCAAATCTGATACAGAACCACGGTGTGGCGCCGGAGAGTATTTTAGGTTTAACCTTTACTCGTAACGCAGCTGCTGCCATGAAAGAGAAATTAAGACCGGTACTCAAAGAAATGACAAAGAGGGTCAATCTCTCTACCATACACAGCTTCTGTTACAGCTTATTAAAATCAGAGGGGAAGGTATTTGAAATAATCACCGATGATGAACAACTTAATATCATTAAAAAGATACTGAAAAAGCACAAGATGAATACCCTGTCATCAGGTACAGTGGTAAGGGAGATACGCCTTGCTAAAAACAACCTTACACCGGTTGACGAATTTAAAGTACTCTTTGCCGGTGATGAAACCATGCAGAAAGTGGCACATGTCTATGAACTGTATGAAAAAGAGAAAAAGAAGAAGATGCAGCTGGACTTAAATGACCTTCTGATAGAGACCTACATTGTATTGGAAGAGAATACAGACACAAGAAAAAAGTATCAGGATATGTATAGTCATATTTTAATAGACGAGTTCCAGGACACAAACCCTGCCCAGATGGAGATTGTGAACCTTTTGGTAAAAGAAAGAAGCCACCATAAGGCAAGCTTGTTTGTAGTAGGAGATGACTGGCAAAGTATATATGCTTTTACCGGCGCATCAGTCGGGAATATACTGAACTTCCAAAAGACCTTCCCTGAGTCAGAACAGTTTATACTGGATCTGAACTATAGAAGCACCCCTCAGATACTACAGGTCTGTCAGAGGCTGATACATCATAATGCGAAAAAGATAGAAAAGGTCTTGAGGACAGATAACCCTGATGGTGAAGATGTAATTATACTGGAAGGGGTAAATGAAGAAGATGAAGCAATAAAGATTGTTGCAGAGATTAAAGACCTGGTAGAGAGAAACGAATGTATCTATAAAGACATTGCTGTTTTATACCGGGCAAATGCCCAATCAAGGGTAATAGAGGAAGTATTGCAGAAACAGAACATACCTTTCCATATAGAAAATGGGATGAACTTCTATCAGAGGTTTGAAGTAAAGGTGTTGCTGGAATATCTGAGGTTTATCAGCAGCCCATGTTCTGATAAAGGAGATGAGGCGTTAAAAATAATACTTAACATACCAAACAGATACATCGGCAAGAAATTTACTAGTGAACTGGAGGAGTATGCGGAAGCAAAAAACATATGCCTCTATGACGCCCTTAAGAAAATGAGAATTGATGTGCCCTATATCAGGAAATTTGTGAAAGAGTTTATAGCTATCACAGAGCCGCTGATACAGGATGTTGCAACTATAGAACCGGCGGAGATGATCGGTATTCTAAGAGATGTGCTGGACTATGACAGATTTATAACAGATGATGAAGTGCCGTCACCTGATGATGAGAAGATTGCAAATATTAACCAACTACAATTAGCAGCACTTAGATACAGCAATATAGAATCACTTCTGGCATATACTGATGCTTTTACTGATGAGAGAAGCCATGATAAAAATGGAGTGGCCTTAATGACCATACATAAAAGTAAAGGCTTGGAGTTCCCGGCGGTGTTCCTTATGGGGATGCTGGAAGGGATATTGCCGAATAAAAGAGGTGATGTAGAAGAAGAAAGAAGAGTCGCCTTTGTGGCGGCATCAAGGGCAATGAGAATGTTGTACCTGACCTGGTCCCGTATGTATATGGGGAAACAGGTGAATAAATCCTCGTTTCTGGATGAGATGATTAAAGGATAAGAAAAAGAAAGGGGTGGCCCACTCGAAAGAGTGGGTTGGCCCTGATATATTTTTTTGTTTGGATGGCGGGTATCCATATTTATTCAGGGTACGTTTCACAATGACCACAACACAACGAAAGTAACTATGTTAAGTACTACCAAAACGATTTGAAAGACAGTAAGTATGCTCTTTGCCGTTCTCTGTATGGCCAGAGATTCCCTCTTCTTATTATGCCTGTAAAATTTCATGAATATTTGTCGCGTCCTTAAAGTTGACACCCAGCGCCATAAAATGAGCTTTCCCGCAATCAACTTTTTTATTTTCCGACTCACGTCTCTTATCTCTATCAAGCGTGCTCTTCGTCTCGCGCACCAGATAGAGTTTTTGGGTATCTTCGACAACCACGGCCCAATCGGGGTTATAGGTCCCAAGAGGTGTAGCAACTTTGAACCAGCGAGGCAGTTTACAGAAAAA